>NZ_MJXM01000001.1:0-506 GCF_001762775.1 Campylobacter sp. BCW_6464
CATAGCAAAAATAGCTCCTTGGTATGTGGATGGTGTGATTGATAATTCAGGTTCGGCTTTGCCACCTTTAAATTATATTTTAGGAAGAGAAATGGAACATAGTTACGGTGATTATTATGAAGATTTTCCACATAATAGGATTATTTTTTTTCTAAAAACCCACTGGACGCGTAAAGAAAATTCACCTTATTTTTTTAATAATGAAAATTATTTTATTAGAACATTGTTAAATAAGGATCATTTGATTTTGCAAAGTCAAAAAAATAAAAATATTATTTATGTGAGTTATCATAGCGATAAAGATCCTCTAACGCCTGCCAATTTTAAACAACAAACCATGCAAATATTAAAAATTTTAGGATATGATGTAAGCTTAAATTTGATAGATGAAAATAAAATTGATGGAAAATTTATTAAAAATTTAGATCATGGTTGTGGTATACCTGATAAAGCCTTATTTAGAAAAGAACTTCCTTTAATGCTTGAAAAACTACAAAAAAGAAAAT
>NZ_MJXM01000002.1:0-3182 GCF_001762775.1 Campylobacter sp. BCW_6464
GGGGGGGGGGGATTAAAGAACCCTGTTTAAATTCTAAAAAGATAGTTTTATCTTTAGCTACTATTTCTTTCTTAGCGAGTTGTGCTAATGCTACATTAAATTCTGAAATAAAAACTTATGATGAAGTTCATAAAAATACTAAAGCTAGATCGGCAAGTGTTTATCAGAATACTAATACGACTGTAAGTGGTTCAGAAACTAACGCAATAACCATTACTGGAAGCGGAACAACAAATTCCTTAACAATTGGATCAAACGGAACTTTGGGTAGTATAAATAATACAGATAGAATCATCTATGCCCATGCTAATGGTAGTAACACTCTTACTCTTACTAATCTTACCAATAATGGAACCATCAATGGTAAGGTAAGTGTAGAAAATAGTAGTGGCGGCTTTACAGGAACTATCACCGTTAATACCTTTGAAAATAAAAACCAAATCAATGGAAATGTCTATATGGGAATTTGGTCAAGTAGCCAAGGAACTCTTAATATAGATAAATTTAACAATAGTGGGACTATAACAGCTTCTAATGGTCAAGGAGTTTTTTTCGAAGGAAAAAATACTCATATAAAAACCTTTAACAATAGTGGAACCATTCAAAGTAATACTAGTCAAGGTGTTAATATAACCAAAGGAGCAAGTATACAAACCTTTACAAACAAAGGTTCGATCAGCGGAAGTGATGGTATAAGTATGAGTGGTGGAACTATAAATACTTTCATTAATACTGGAACCATAAATAGCACAGGAAAAACACAGCCTTCAGCATATGGAGCTTCATCAGGTATAAGCTTAAGCTATAATACAATAAAAACTTTTAATAATGAAGGTTTAATTTCTGGTATTTTTGGTTTAAATTTAACTAATGCTACTATAGAAAATTTTACTAACAAAGGAACCATAGAATCAACAAGCAATCATAATCTTGGAGCAGCTATCAATCTTATAACTTCTTATGCTGCTCCTTCTGTTATTAATAATTTTACTAATGAAGGAACCATTAAATCAAAATCTAATGGTATTTTTGCAGAAGCGGGTAATAAAATAGAAACCCTTGTTAACAAAGGCATTATAGAAGCAAGCTTAAATGGTATAAGTTTTTATGATCATGGTTATGGTAGTGGTGATAGAATGGAACTAGGTAAAATCATCCTAGAAGAAGGCAGTAGCATTAAAGCTGGAAATAATGGTATTAATATAGATAATGGAAGCTCTAAGGTTATTGAAGCTGATACCATTGAAGTAAAAAAAGGCGCTATTGTAAGCGGCAATAACGCTGGAATTTATCTAGGAGGCGGTAAAGAAATCAACACCCAAATCACCATAGCAGGTGAAGTAAGTGGTGGAGCTGCTGGTATAGTCAATGAAGGTGTTATAGGTGGTAGTACTAGTTCAGGTAACACAGGTGGCATTATCATCTCAGGAGGTAGTGTTAGCTCTTCAAGTGGAGGCTCTGGTATAGTCAATCAAGGCAATGGTTCTATAGCAGGTGAAATCAAAGTAGAAAGTGGAGGTTCAGTTGAAGGTGGTATTACCAATACAGGAAGTGGTTCTATCTCAGGAAATATAGTAGTAGAAAATGGTGGTAAACTTGATTCTATCACTAACACTTCTACTTCTGATACAGGTATTTCAGGTTCTATCACTAACAATAGTGATAATAAACTTGAAATTTCTAATGGAGAAGGTGCTACTATAGGTGGAGGTATTACAAATAATGGTAATGCTGATTTAGTTATTTCCAACCAAGGCTCAGTAGGTAAAGATGATCATGGTAATACAGTAACTAACAATGGTAGCGGTAATGTTGGAATTAAAGATTGGGTTGTTTCTACAGATAAAGAAACAGGTAAATTAGACACTATAGTTGTAGGTGGAAATGGTAAAGATAATGTAAAAGTAGAAAACATCACCGTAGATCAAAGCAATGTTAATCTTGATGAATTAGGCAATATAAACAATATCATCTCAGGTGTTAATCAAAACAATATTGGCAATATAGGAACCAATGGAGGTGGAGAAATATCTTTAAGCTTTGATCCAATAACAGGAAAGCTTACTACAGATTATCATCTTAATGCTTCCATATCTGGAGCAACCTTTAGATCTTTAATCTCTACTACTACAAGAAGATCTACCTTTATAGACAATGTTATGGGTAATTCTATGCAAAGCTTTGCTTTAGCTTCTTCAAGTAAATCTCAAAGCATCGCTATGTCTGAAAAGGGTAATTTATATGCAGATGCAAGTGATTATATAAAGAGTGATTTAAATAATGGAAGCTATGGTTCTAATAAAGAACATTCTTTATTCATCCTTCCTTATACTTCTTCACAGAATGTTGAACTTTCTTTAAATGAAGAAAGTAAAGGACACACTAAAGGAACCATTATAGGTTATTCTACTTTAAAAGACAGTGGAATATATGGTGTGTATGCAGGTTATGAAGATACAAAAATGGGTTCAACTTATTTTGATATTAATAATAGAACCTATTATGCAGGTTTAAAATACTTTAATACCTTATTTACTACAGAAAAAGGTCAAGAAGTTTATATCAAGGCTCAAGGTAAAGCTGCTTTGATTAAAAATGATTTAACTAAAAAAATAGGAAATAATGAAGCTAAAGCTGAACCTAATTCTTATGCTTATGGAGTCAATACAGCCTTAGGTATGAATTTTATTTCTAATAAAGATATATTCTCCCCTGAAATAGGTCTTGCTTATGAAGGAGGCTATACTGAAGCTTTTTCTATGAAAGACACTATAGGACAAGCAACAGTTAAAGGTGGAGAAAGAACCTATGCAAACTATTTAAATCTTTTCTCTACTAAAACAAGCTTTACTTGGTTTAGAGATTGGTTGCCTAATTTAAAAACTTCAGTAGAACTTGGAGCTAAGTTTAATATCAATCCTAAAGTAGAAGCTGAGGCTAGATTTGGAAATATAAAAGTAAGTGATGAGTTTGATTTACCAAGAGTACAAAAATTTGTAAGCACTTCTTTTATCGTTCCTGTTAATGAAGCTTTCTATTTTAGTTTAAACTATAATGGAATGTTTGATAAAGATGGCAATACCCATACAGGATTTGCTCAGTTTAATTATCTTTGGTAATCTTATAAAAGATCATACTTAGTTTAATTAGTTTACTCTCCTACTTGTTAAAAATTTCATCCT
>NZ_MJXM01000003.1:0-2030 GCF_001762775.1 Campylobacter sp. BCW_6464
AGGATGAAATTTTTAACAAGTAGGAGAGTAAACTAATTAAACTAAGTATGATCTTTTATAAGATTACCAAAGATAATTAAACTGAGCAAATCCTGTATGGGTATTGCCATCTTTATCAAACATTCCATTATAGTTTAAACTAAAATAGAAAGCTTCATTAACAGGAACGATAAAAGAAGTGCTTACAAATTTTTGTACTCTTGGTAAATCAAACTCATCACTTACTTTTATATTTCCAAATCTAGCCTCAGCTTCTACTTTAGGATTGATATTAAACTTAGCTCCAAGTTCTACTGAAGTTTTTAAATTAGGCAACCAATCTCTAAACCAAGTAAAGCTTGTTTTAGTAGAGAAAAGATTTAAATAGTTTGCATAGGTTCTTTCTCCACCTTTAACTGTTGCTTGTCCTATAGTGTCTTTCATAGAAAAAGCTTCAGTATAGCCTCCTTCATAAGCAAGACCTATTTCAGGGGAGAATATATCTTTATTAGAAATAAAATTCATACCTAAGGCTGTATTGACTCCATAAGCATAAGAATTAGGTTCAGCTTTAGCTTCATTATTTCCTATTTTTTTAGTTAAATCATTTTTAATCAAAGCAGCTTTACCTTGAGCCTTGATATAAACTTCTTGACCTTTTTCTGTAGTAAATAAGGTATTAAAGTATTTTAAACCTGCATAATAGGTTCTATTATTAATATCAAAATAAGTTGAACCCATTTTTGTATCTTCATAACCTGCATACACACCATATATTCCACTGTCTTTTAAAGTAGAATAACCTATAATGGTTCCTTTAGTGTGTCCTTTACTTTCTTCATTTAAAGAAAGTTCAACATTCTGTGAAGAAGTATAAGGAAGGATGAATAAAGAATGTTCTTTATTAGAACCATAGCTTCCATTATTTAAATCACTCTTTATATAATCACTTGCATCTGCATATAAATTACCCTTTTCAGACATAGCGATGCTTTGAGATTTACTTGAAGAAGCTAAAGCAAAGCTTTGCATAGAATTACCCATAACATTGTCTATAAAGGTAGATCTTCTTGTAGTAGTAGAGATTAAAGATCTAAAGGTTGCTCCAGATATGGAAGCATTAAGATGATAATCTGTAGTAAGCTTTCCTGTTATTGGATCAAAGCTTAAAGATATTTCTCCACCTCCATTGGTTCCTATATTGCCAATATTGTTTTGATTAACACCTGAGATGATATTGTTTATATTGCCTAATTCATCAAGATTAACATTGCTTTGATCTACGGTGATGTTTTCTACTTTTACATTATCTTTACCATTTCCACCTACAACTATAGTGTCTAATTTACCTGTTTCTTTATCTGTAGAAACAACCCAATCTTTAATTCCAACATTACCGCTACCATTGTTAGTTACTGTATTACCATGATCATCTTTACCTACTGAGCCTTGGTTGGAAATAACTAAATCAGCATTACCATTATTTGTAATACCTCCACCTATAGTAGCACCTTCTCCATTAGAAATTTCAAGTTTATTATCACTATTGTTAGTGATAGAACCTGAAATACCTGTATCAGAAGTAGAGGTGTTAGTGATGGAATCAAGTTTAGAACCACTTTCTATAGTGATAGCTCCTGTGATAGAAGCGCTACCTTCATTAACAAGACCACCTTCTACCTTAGCTCCACTTTCTATCTTGATATCACTACCTATAGAAGCATTACCTGTATTGATTATATTTCCTTCAAGTTTAGTGTTTTCCCCACTAACAGTAATACCACCTGTTATACTTCCTGAGCCAGAGTTAGATATGGCTTGGCCTGAAGAAGAAGTTACAGTAGCTCCATCTTCTACTTTTATAGAGCCTTCTATTTTTCCACTTTGATTAGATATACCAGCACCACTTCCACCTTCTACCCTAGAACCTTCACCAGATAAAATCATTTCTCCACTTAAAGAGGCACCATTATCCAATCTTATACCATGAACCTTACCTTTTATAATGCCACCATTTTTAAGTTCTATTTTTTGAGTTTTAGAACTTTCAT
>NZ_MJXM01000004.1:0-1684 GCF_001762775.1 Campylobacter sp. BCW_6464
AAACTAGGTGAAGCTTTTATTAAAGCTAATAAAAATTGGTATGGGGGTGGGTATATCAAATTTATATTCAAAGATGCGCCTAGGTTGAAGAGGGAATTTGGGAAGAAGGGGTGAAATTTGCAAAAAAATAAGAAAGAGTTAAGTATTTCTTATTTTTTTAAAATTAAAGAATTTTTTAAGCATACATTAACTGGGGGGGGGTATAATCAAATTTTGATTTTAACATAAAGGCTTTCTTACCATGCTCACCCACATCTATAACTTCCTAGAAAAAAGCTTAATCAAATTTAGCGAAAAAACTGCTTTTGTAGAACCCTTTGCCAAGGAAAGAAAAGAAATCACTTATAAAGACTTTGATCTTTTTTCTAAAAAACTAGCCAGTGAAATTTTAAAAACTTTAAAAAATGATAATCCTACTCAAGTTCCTGTTTTAATCATCTTGCCTAAAGGGATTGATTGTTTGATTTCATTTTTTGGAGTGGCACTCAGTGGAAATTTTTATACCCTTTTAGATGAAAAAAGTCCTAAAGAAAGAGTAGAAAAAGTCATAGAGGTTTTAAAGCCTAAACTTTTTATCACTTCAAAGGACTTAAATTTTAACTTAGATTTACCTACGCTTTATACACAAGACTTTGAAAGTTTTGATATAGATGAGAGTTTAATAAAGCATGCCAAAGAAAAACATATAGATACTAATTTACTCTATGTTTTCTTTACAAGTGGGAGCACAGGTATTCCTAAAGGAGTAAGCATAGCACATAAGAGTGTGATTGATTATACTTTTTGGGTGTGTGAGACTTTTAAATTTGATGAGAATGAAATTTTAGCCAATCAAGCACCATTTTATTTTGACAATAGCATTTTAGATATTTTTTCAAGTGTAAAATCAGGAGCGACTTTACACCTTTTACCTAATCATCTTTTTGCCTTTCCAAATAAAATTTTAGAATGCCTTGAAAAAGAAAAAGTAAGCACTATATTTTGGGTGCCTTCGGTGCTAATTTATTTTGCAAATACGGAAGCTTTGAATAATTTTAGTTTAAATACCTTAAAAAAAATACTTTTTTGCGGTGAAATCATGCCCAATAAACAGCTAAATATTTGGCGTAAACACTTACCCAATGCCTTATTTGCCAACCTTTATGGCCCAACAGAAATCACTGATGTATGTTCTTTTTATATCATCAATCGCACTTTTAAAGATGAAGAACTTTTACCTATAGGCAAAGCGTGTAAAAACACAGAACTTTTAGTTTTTGATGAAAATATGAATTTCATAAGTCCTAAACAAATAGGTGTTAAAGGGGAGCTTTTCGTACGTGGAACTTCTTTGTCTTTAGGGTATTATAATGACAAAGAAAAAACCAAACAAGCTTTTATTCAAAATCCTTTACATGATAATTATTTAGATTTACTCTATAAAACAGGAGATATCGTTTCTTATAATGAATTTGGAGAGCTTTTGTGCTATGGGAGAGTGGATAATCAGATAAAATATATGGGGCATAGGATAGAACTTGGAGAAATAGAAAGCGTGATAAATTCCCATGCGAATATTAAAAACAGTGCATGTATTTTTAAAGAAGATATTATTTGTTTTTATGAAAGTGAAGAAGAAATTAATTTTAAAGCTTTTTTAAAAGATAAATTACCTTCTTATATGATCCCAAAAAATTTTATTAAA
>NZ_MJXM01000005.1:0-645 GCF_001762775.1 Campylobacter sp. BCW_6464
CTTCATCATTAGACAAATTAGAAAGAATAGCTCTTATTCTTTCTAATGGCTTGATATCCTTATGGATAATTCCAAAGAATTCCTCTTGCTCTTTTGTGCTTAAATCTTCAAAAAGTTTAGCCAAATCATGAGCGTAAAAATCTTCTAAATCACTCGCATCTATGCTTACATTGACATACATTTTTTATCCTTTTGTTTTAAATTAAGTTTTAAAAACTTAATCAAATCCGCCTTAGCGGACTTGTTAAATTCTTAATTTTGAATTTCTAAGCTTTCAATTTTTGGCTCTATTCTAAAATTATCCTTTACAACTCTTTTAAGTCCAAGCTTTACTAAAGTAGTATCATCAAGCTCTACAATGGCATCTTTATTAAGTTCTTCTTTGTAAATGATGCATTCATTAAGGTTGTAACTTTTAAAGGCTTTGATTAAGTTTTCTAGTTTTTCTTTCACACGTGGTAAAGATACACTTTTACTTAAGCGATAGCCAATCTTGCCAAAGGTAAATTCTTTAGATCTTTTTTCGGCAAATTCATGCTTGTTATTTTCACAAAAAGTGGTGATACATTGTTCTATGTATCCAAGCTCATCACTTAAAACCTTAATCTCTCCTGCACGAGCTTCTTTAATCTCATTGCAAGCTAA
>NZ_MJXM01000006.1:0-13090 GCF_001762775.1 Campylobacter sp. BCW_6464
TAGCCCCATTATACAAACTTCCACTTACATAAGGTTTATCTATATCATCATCTAAAAAAGAAATAATCACTTCATCTCCTATTCTTGGAGTATGAAAAAAACCTGAATGATTACTTGCTATACTAGAAGCTACTCTTAAAAAAGGAGTGTGATGATAAGATTTATAAGTATTGCTTGATAAATTAGAAGAATTTGTATCTATATCATTTGCAATAAAAGTATCATTATCTAATTCTTCTTGATTAGCATAAAGATTAATCCTTACCTTAACCCTTCCATGCTCATCAGTATAAATAGTATTTCTCTCACTTTCTATATCCTTACTCTCTCCTATAACAATACCTTGAGTGCCATTAGGAGCTTTAGGTTTAGCTTTAAAACTTGGAGTAAAGATAATATTCTTTTTTAATAAAGTTAAAGTATTAGAATAAGATTTACTTAAATTTAAATCTTTTAAATTTAAATGATCATTAGTATTAATAGAATTAGCTAAGATGGCATCATCAATTAAGATTTGAGTATTAGCAATAATAATAAAGTCTTTAAGCAAAGAAGCTTTATCTTGTTTTTCTTCATCTTGATTTTTTATTTCTTCTTGATGATTAAACTCCTTATAATTTAAAGTGATAAAATCTCCTAAGCTAAGATGATAAATATTACTTTTTGCTAGTAAGCTTTCATTTAATACTAAGGCTCTTTTTTCTTTAAGAGAAGGCTTAGTCTTTAAATCAATGCTTTTTGTAAAAGAATATTCACTCTCATAAAAATGTTCATTATAATAAGCTTTGTTATTAAGTTCTTGTTCATAAGGAACTTTACTAGAGTGTAAAGATAAAAGATTTAAAGGAGTATTGGCATTAATACTAGAATGTGTAAAAGAATTAGTTCTTAAGCTTTGCTCTTTATAAATAGAAGAAATACAAGCTTGATTTAAAATATTATTAATATTAGGATTATACTCAATTTCTTTATTTTTTACATTTTTATACACATCACAAAAATAAATAGTGTTCTCATCTTCATAAAAAAAGATTCCATTATTATGGCTTAATCTTGTAATAAAGTCTAAATCACTTTCATTGTATTGAGAGATGAGTTCTTGTTCTTCATAATTAAAATGTATATTAGAATAATCAATTTCTTTATGTAAGATATCTTGATAAAAACCAAGGGTTTGTTTAATCACTTCTATAATATTAGTATGAGTATAAATACGATTGGCTTTATTTAAAGAAAGTCTTATCAAGACTGATTGAAGCTTAAAAGAAAAAAAATGCTTGTATTTTATTTGCTTAGTATTTGAAGTGCTATCATTAATATTTAAAGCACTTTCATGATTAATACCTAGATATTTTATATAAGTGATAATTCCCTTATAGTTTTTTACTTCATTGTTATCAAAGTTTAAGGTATTATTCTCATAAGGATTATGGATACTTAAAATAGCTTCTTGATCGATTAAAACATTAGGATGAAAATTAAAATCTTGACTTAGATTAAATAAGCTTTCATCTAAACTTTCAAAAAAACCTTCACATTCTATAGAAAAAAGTTCTTCAAGACTTTCTTTGATAATGGCTTTAGTGATTTTAAAGGGTAGGGGATTTGAAGTAGAATTTGATATATCAAGACTCATATAAGAATTAAGAGACATTGATGATCCTTTTGGGGGTTGAGTTTATGGTGTTTATAATTTCACTATGTTTTTAATTTTTATATTTATTATTTTAACACAAATAGTCTAAATTTGAGTAGAAAAAGAAATTGCTTATTTTTGTTATTAAAATCTATTTTTTATCTAAATTTACTTCTATGATATTAGATTCTTTTTCGCTGTTTTGTGTATTTTCTAAACGCAATTTTATTTTATTTGCACCCATGGGAGTTAAAATAGTAAAATATCTAATATTATTTTCATAAAAATCCCAAATTTCATCAAATTCCAAATAATTTGCTAATCCATATTCTTTAAACTCACATTCTTTATAGATTGATTTTAAAAATTTTGGCACTTCATTAATAATAAAAAGTATTTTGATTTTTTCTTTTTGAGAATTAATATCCAATTCTTTAATCAGATTATTTTGATATTCTTGCTTAATTATTTCTATTATTTTTTTATTATCACAATTTTTTAAATCATTAAGATTAACATCCATTTCTTTTTTTAACTCTAATTCTTGAGGAAAATAATTTGTATTCTTATAATTAGAAGCTTGTGGTAATAATATATTTAATTGTTCATCGCTTTTAAAAATTAATTTCGCTATATTCATAATTTTAATATTTAATTCTAATATAGCGTAAAAATCTTTTTTAGAAAAAATTTTATCTACACCTTTTTTCATATTTACAATATCTAAATTCTCATCAGATAAAAATTCTATAAGTTTATTTAAAAATATAGGTTGAGGAAGCATTACCACCCTTTAAGCTCTAAACTTTCAAGCTCTTCTAAACTCATTGCTCTAATTAAAATCCTTTCTTTTGATTGAATTAAAGAAAAATCTTGTAGTTTTTCTAGTGCTTCTTTATATTCTAAATATCCTAAAGGTTTATCTTCGCTAATGCTAAAAAAGCTTAATCTCCATTTGGCTTCTTTATCTTCATCATCTAATTCAAAATTTTCCCAAGGTTTTTTAAAAAGAATAGTATCTGTATCTTCACTTAGGGTGAAATTTATTATTAATCCATCCGGTGTTTCATAAAGTTTAGGTATAGCTTCATAAGCTTCTTCCCAACGCCTTTGTAAAAGTTTTAAATCTTCCATAAATTTTTCCTTAAATATAAAATGAAATTATAACTAAAAATCTTTTTATATTAAATCATAAGGAAAGTATTTACACAAAGCTAATTCTATTTTGTTTAATCATTCTGGCACGATTGATAAGAGCATAAAGGGCTAGAAATTCATCGTTAATTATTCTTTCAAAAGTTTCACTGTATCTATCCCCATCAAACTCAATACTTTTCCATTCTATAATTTTTGCTTTAGCATTAGTGATAAAAGATATATATTTATCTCTTTGTTTATCGTGTTTAATACCTGCACATAAAGGTTTAAGTGCTTCATCATACCAAATCACTTCTAACTTTTCTTCTTTAATGATTCTTAGTGCTACTTCTTTTGTTAGATATTCTTTGATGTCTTTGATATCATGATATTTATGCCAATAATTTTCTTGCAACATTTTATCAATGGCTTCTTTTTCACTATCAAAAGAATACTCAAATTCAACACCGCCCCTTTCTCCAATATAAACAGCTTCGTATTTATTATTATTAGGATTAAACCAAATTGTAAAATGATATTCTCCTGCTGTATAATCATAATCACGCCAAGTTACATAGATTAACTTTTCTTCTTTTATAATTAATTCTGCTTGTTCTCTTGTCATTTTCTATCCTTTATTATTATATTTGTTTGATAAAACCTAATTGCATTAAGTTTTCTATGGAAATAGGAAGTTTAATCTGTGTTCCTCCACCTTCTTGTTCAAAATGTGGAGATATTTTACCTATTTTTGGGGAATGGAATTCGTTTTTTGCTTTTAATTTATCAATTTTACCTTTTAATACTTCATTCCCACTCATTCTAACCTTTCTATCAACACTCTCCATGTTAATATCTTCTAATACTTCATATCTTTTATAGGTTTTTTGCATGGCTTCATTATCTTCATAAGGCAATGATCTTTTTTCATAAGGTATTGCTCCTTTTTTCTCTTTAAAAGGACAAACAAAGCCACCTGAATTATCCCCATATCTGTCTAGTTTTGCCCCTTTTTTTAGAGTGACTTCTCTTGGTTTAGGTGGGATTTTATAGCCATATTTATTAGGCCAATCAATCTCCCCATCTTCAAGAATATAATCAGGACTTCTAGGTTTTGGAGTATCTTTAGACCATATTCCATTATGCTTATAAAGATGAACTTCTTTATCACTTACCTTACCTTTTTTATTTTCATTTTCCAAATATAAAAGCATTTTTGCTTTCTCTTTGCTTCTTTGTGCCGCTCCTAATTTACCTCCTATCCCTTCCCATCTTATCCTATCATATTTAATCTTAGCAAGAGGACTAGCTTGTATTTTAGCTAAAGCAAATTTAATCTTATTCTTTTTAGGTATAGCAAATATAGGATAACCTTTTATACTCATTCCTATCAAACCCATTTGTAACACAGAATGTTTATTATTAACTTTATGATCTGAATAAGTATAAGGAAATACTAAAGCTACTTTAGTACAAGGCCCTCCTAGTATAGGTGGATTTAAACATCCACTTATACTGGCTCCTTGTATTTCATTATTAAGCATAATAGGAACATTGTCTGATTTTATTCTTTTAGCTTTTTTTGCTTTTAACTTAACTCTACCTCCATGTAAGCATACTAAAGTATTATCTTCTAAGATAGGATGCATACAAGAAGTATCAGGACTTATATTAATATCTTTTATTCTAGGAATAAGGATTGTTCTTTTTTTAGCCATGAAAAGTCTTGTGGGTTTTAAGTATGTTTTCTAGTTGTTCATCTTTAGCATAAAGAAATTTTTCTTCTAAGGAGCAATCAAAGTTTAAAGGAAAAGGTTTTAAGGTATTTTTACTTAGAAATTTTTCCCAAAGTATAGAATTTTCTTTTTCTGAAAACTCCCAAAAATCATCTTTATTTTTATAAACATAGTCTTTATAATCTATAAAATTTACAAAATTGATATCTATATCTTTTTGTTTAGAAAGTATGCCTTGTATGTTTTCTTCTTCTGTGTTTTTTGGAATTTTGTTGTAATTAATAAGATAATAATTAAGTCTATCTTCATTTAACTCTTGATTGTCAAGTTCATTTAAAAACTCTTTAGAATAATAATTTAAAAAGTAAGTATTTGCGTATTCTTCTATATATTCTTTAAAACTTCTTTTATGAATTAATTTATCTTGATTAATGGGATAAGATTTTAAAGTATTATTTTTAGAATCTAAAGTATGATCATATCCTACAAAAAAATAAGAAAAATCCATAAAAGCATAATCAGCACTGATGCCTTTACAAAGATTTAAAAACATATTTTCAAGTTCTAAAATGATTTTATCTTCTTTGCTTAAATTTAATTCTTTTTGTATCTCATCTTGACTTTTTGGAGTAAAAGTATGATTGATTCTGTGATTATAATTGTTAATTAAATATTCTAAGCTTTCATCACTAAAATTAAAGCTTAGCTCAAGTGAAGAATTAAAATAAATATCATATTTATTAAAGCAGGGTGCTAAATTATCTTTTTCTATAAAAGTATCAATTTGATTTTGAGAAAAATTTTCTCCTTTTTCATCCCAAAAAGGAAAATTAGGAGAAAGATTTTTAAGCATACCAATCTCTGCCAAATCATTTTTTTGATAATATCGATGTAAAATATATTTACTTTTATCCCTGCATAAACGATTATAAAATTGAGTATAATTTGAAGGCAAAAAATCAAGCCATTCATCATCACCATGTAGATTTATGCCTTCAAATTGATCAACACTAAAATAAGCTTTAAACTCTTGCATAGTTTTTAAGGTATTTTCTAAATGCTTATTATAAAATTTGTCTTTATTGGCTTGTTTAAATTCAAACCAATCTTTGGCATTTAAACGCTCGCCTTTTAAACTCCAAGCATTAAGATATTTTTCATCACTAAAAGTTTTAGTAGAAAAAAGATAAAAGCTTACTCGATTAGAGCTTAATGTTTGTTTCATTTAAATTCCTGAAGGTGTTTGAGGTGTTTTTATTACTATTTTTAAAAACCTTTTTCAAATTCTTGTGAAATAAATTTTTATTTTTCACTATTTTCCTTTTTGTTGCCTAAACTATGAATTTTTTCACACCATTTATTAAAATGTCGGCATTTTAATCTTATATTATCTATGCCTATTTCTTTAGCGATTCTTCCACCGTGTAAGATTTTATTATAGCTTGGAAAAGATAAAATCTTTTTTAATCTATTTGACGGACTTGTTTCCTTACTATTGTTGATTAATTCTGGATTATTGTATTTTTCGATAATACATTCTAATTCGCAAATGAGTTTTTCATCCCATTCAGCGTCTGCTTTGATAATTTTTGTAATATCACTAAAAAGCAAACTTTCAAATTCATGTGGTTGTATATGGCTAAAAAATTTATTTGTATTGCATTTTTGTTTAATTGCTTCATCAAAATCTTTTTGTATTTTTTCAACGTGTTCATATATATTTTTATTACATTGTTTTTCTTTTAAAAATCTATTATCCAATCCATAGTAATCAAACATTGTTGTCATAAAAGCTTTTGAATCCTGTTTTAATTTTTTAACAATAAAATTAACCACTCTATCATATGCAAGTCCTCCACCTTTATGTCCTTTAGATGTAGGTATTATAAGTGGAGTAAGATAAATATTAGAGTTATAAAAATACGATCCTAAAGTTTCATTGATAAATTTCTCTTCACTTTGTCCTTCGCAAATCACATAACATCTTACAATATCTGACATTATTTTGGTCTCCCGCCTATAAGATTGCTAGCCCAAATTTCTCCAAGTGTGTATTCTTCAAGCCAAGCTTCTAATTTTTCATCATCCATTCTTGTAAAAATAGACTGATCGTCTTCCTTATCTACAACTATGATATCTTGTGCTTCAAAATGGTTTATCAATTCTACAGATTGAGAAGAAATAATGAGTTGTTTTTCTTTAGCCACTCTCTTAATAATTTCACTTAAAACCTTTAATGCATAAGGATGTAGTCCCAATTCCGGTTCATCAATAATAATCGTTCCCGACATTAGCTCAAAAGGCTGAAGTAATAAAGTAGCTAAACATATAAATCTTAAAGTCCCATCAGAAAGCATATGGGATTTAAAAGGAGTATCAGGATTATTTTTATGATACCATTCTAATTGTATATTTTCATTATTTCTAAAAATAAATCCTCCAAAGAAAGGAGCGATATCTTGTATAGTTGTTACAATTTGTTCATAATGTTTGTTGTAGTTATCATGGAGCATTTTAAGATAAGCTGCTATATTTTGCGCATCTTCTTTAAATATAAGATTGTCATTTGCATCACACATTCTCTTCATCTTGGCTGTATCGCTTGTATCATGAAAATGATAAAGTTTCCATTTTTTGATTTCATTTAGAACATGTTGTGCTACTTTTTTAGAATAACTTCGTTCTATTATATCTGAAAGATTACTTTCTAGTTGATTACTTCCTATAAGTTCTTCATAATTTGTATAATCCCCATCAAAGAAAATATATTCTTTTGATATCATGAGTTTATTTTCACTTGTTGGAATGAGAATGGTGTAATAACTGTTTTTGCCAAAAGCAAATTCAAGATATATATTTTCAGTCTTTTTTCCGCCAAAATGTAAAAAATTATCAGGTCCTTTATCTTGTGTGTAAAATTGCAAATTTTTATTAAATAAAGCATTAAGCATTTTAAACACTGAGATAAAATTACTTTTACCTGCACCATTTGCACCGATTAAGATATTTAAATTTTTAAGTTCAAATTTGGATAAATCTTTTATAGATTTATAGCCTTTTATTGTTATTTTATTTAGCATTTATAATCCTTTTGCATTCTCACAAACCTTCCTTTAGCTTTTCTGAAGATTCTGATTTTCGTTAAAAACTTCTTCTAAATCTTCTGCATTATTTAAATTTAATCTTTTTATCACTATTTTATTAGGTGCTACTCCTTTTATATGATGTAGATATATTTCTTTAAAAACTGTTTTTATACTTCTATGTAAATGCCTATGGTAAATAAAGCCACTTCTTGCATCACAATCTCCACCTTTTTCTGAAAAAATTCTCAAACGAGAAGTTTGAACATTTGATACTTCAGACCAATTTTGCTTGTTTTTATCCTTTTCATTTAAGATTTCTGCCACCTTTACTTTTTTCAATCTTTTTGTTTCTTTATTAAACTCACTCACTTTTTTTCCATCGAGTGCTAGTTTTTCATGTTCTTCACGCGTCAATACACTTCCTGCTACATTTTCTGTTAAATGTGTATAATGATTGCACACAAAGATGTAATCAAGTTCATATTCTCTAGCCAGTTTTAACTCAAAGCTTATTTGTTCTGTTAGGCTTTGAACTTGGACATTTTTAACTTCGACTAAACTAGGAATACCATTAATACTTACTAAAAAATCAGGTATAGTATGATTAAAACTATGAATGTTAAAATTCGCATCCAGTTTTCTTTGATTGCTTAAATAGCGTGTGGATCTTTTCCCAAAAAGCAAAGAAGTGACATATTCTCCTGCATCTCCTATGAGTTTGGGTGAAATTTTTTTCTTATTATTTTCCAATTCTTTGCATTTTTCAACTTCTTTTTTTTGCTTTTCCTGCAAATCTTCCTTAGTTTTTTTAGAAATTCCATCTGCTTTTTTAATGGTCTCAAGCTTATGCTGTGCGCTTTTTAAAAGCTCTTTTATTTGTTTTTCTTTGCCACCATAAGAAGCAAAGCTTTGCTCATTTTCAAGCATACTTTTAAATTCCTTAGGACTTTGTAAAGCAAAATGACTTGGATGTTCTACATTGGCTATTTTTCTTTGAAAAGTAAGGGTTTTTTGTTTGATATTGCTTAATTCTGAAATGACAAAGCTACTATTTAAAGTAGGCACAGGATCAAAACTAGATTCTCCTTCATTGCGGATTAGTCTGGGTATAAGACACCATTTATAATTATACTGACCCTTAACAGAATTTTCATAAAATTCCTCTAAAAAATCTTTTGTTACTGTTGCCACACCATTTTCTATCGGGATTTTTTTTATGCACTTGTTTATATTATCCTTACTTGTATAAACATCATAAAATACATCGTATTCATAATCTTTTCTTTTATATTCTTTAGTAGGTAAAGCATCATCTTTTAATTTATCGAATTCTTCATTGATTTTTTCATTGCTTTGAAGTTTAAGTTTTTCAATTTCTTTTTCTTTTTCTTCATTGATTTTTTGTATATATTCTAAAGAATTACTTTTATTGATGTGATATTCATCTTTTTTTGTTTTTTGGTTTTTATTCTTGTTTTTTTCTCCAATCATATGTTCTTCTTTAGGCAAATAAAAGGCAAGAGAATAACCACTGATGATATCCACACTTTCAAATTCTTTGATTTTAAATTTCACATCATTAAATTTCAATGAAAAATCCTTTTTTGTTCTTTGCCTTAAATAATCTTATTTTTTATCTTTTCTTCTTTCTTCATACATTTTAATTTGTTCTGGTTCTTCCAAGCTTGTATCGATATTGTATTCTTTAACCAATTCTTCCCAAGTCTTAGCTCCTGCTTTTTTTAAGATTTTTATGTTTTTATTTATATCGCAAGTATTAGCTCTATCCAATGGGGTAGCAGGATCATAATATTCAATTTTTCCATCTTCAATCTTGTATATACCGCAATTAGCCGCATTCACATCAGCCCCATATTTGATTAGCACTTCCACACAAGCTCCTATAGGCTTTTCTTTACTTCCTGCAGCCCTATGTAAAAGGGTTTTTCCTGCATCGCTAAAACTAAATTCATTTTCTGTTTTAATACTTCTCATATTAGGATTTGCTCCTAGTTTTAAAGCTTCTTCTAAATAATTTGGCTGATTAAGCAATATCCAAACATGCAAAGGAGTGCTGCCGCTTTCTTCATTATAAGTTTCAAATGTGCATCCTTTTTTGAAAAAATACTCTATTACTTCTTTATTTTTTCCATCTCTATCAATATACCTACTAAGTGCATTAAATCCAAAGCACACTTCATCAGCTTTAAGTCCTAAACTTTCAAAATATTCCATCATTTCAAAACTTTTACTTTTATCATAAGCAATTCCTGCACAAGCTAAAGCGATAACAGGATCGATAATAGCTCTTTTGTTTTCACTATCCCAATAAGGTGTATAGCATTTTTCAAAAAATATTTCAGGCACAGGATAATCTTTTAAAAATTCTTTAACTTCTTCAAGTTTGTTAGCCTCTACAAGATCATAAAATTCTAAACATAAGTTTTTTACATATTTATCTATATCTTCTTCTAAAGATAATATTTCTTCTAAGGTTTTCATTGTTTTTCCTTTCTTTGTAAATTTAGTTTTTAATCTTTAACAAGTGATTTTAGTATTTTATAAATCTCACTTAAATCATCATGACAAAGCACATTTTTAATAAACCAATCCTCAAATTCATCCTCATCTGCTTCATCATAAGATATACCAGTATCTTCTTCAAAAGCAACTTCATAGTTTTCTGGATCTAAATTATCATACGCACCTTCCATAAAATCATCTAAATGGTTTTTTACTGCCTTTAAAAGTTCTTTGCTAGGTTTTGTATCTAAAAATGCTTTGAAATTATCTAAGCTTTCTAAAATATCGGTATTAAAATCCATAATTTTTCCTTGTGATTTTGATTTTTAATTCTTTTATTTTTTTCATTATTTTTGAAATTTAGTTTTAATTTTAAGAAAATTGCTTTTAATCCGCTCTTAAATCACCTCCTTTTACTCTTAAACCTTTGCTATCTATAATCACTTGTGTTGTTCCTACTTGTAGTATAATTTTATCTTTTGTTTGTGTAATAGTTGTATTTCCTACCCTAGAAACGATTTGTTTTTGTGCTGTTAAAACACTTTCTTGATTTGCCATAGTATTTACATTATCAGCTGTAAAAGAGCAATTTTTCTTGGCTTTAAAACTAATAGAATCATCAGCTTCAGCTTTGAAATACTCATTTGTTTCTATGCTTAGATCTTGTTTGGAATAAAATTTTATACTTTGATTGGTTTGAAGCACATAAGAACCTTTTATGGTTTCATTTTTGTTATGTCCTATTCTTTGGATAAAATCATTTTTGATATCTTGCTCTAGATTGTTATTGATTATTACTCTTTTGTCGTTTCCTATCTTTTCTTCGTGGTTTTGTCCGATATTGACTTCATTGCTGATTCCTACATTTAAAGTATTACTTAAACCTACATTGGTATCTTTAGAGAGTAGGGTATTTTCTAAATATTCAGCCCCTACATTGACATTTTTAAAACCTATGATATTTTGCATATGTCCTAAAGTAATAAATTCGGTATATAAGGCTCCCACTTCTGAAGTTTTATTATTTTTTATGGTTTGCTCATAATTATTACCTATTTCTTCTTTATAATCTTTTTGTGCTAGGATATAAATTTCTTCTTTATCTTTGTCGTTTTTTAGGGTAATTTCATTCCTTGCTCTTGCATCGGTGTTATCCACTCCTATTGTAGAATTTGCCAAAGTAAGATAATGATTGTTTATAGAGCTTAATTCATAATCTGTATTTTCTTGAAGTTTTAATGTATCTAAACCTTTATCAATCATAGCAGGAACTACGCTTAAATAACTCAATGCATTTGTAGCGATTTCTCTTTTATATCTTGGATAATTATATTGGGGCATTGTTGTAGCCCCATTATACAAACTTCCACTTACATAAGGTTTATCTATATCATCATCTAAAAAAGAAATAATCACTTCATCTCCTATTCTTGGAGTATGAAAAAAACCTGAATGATTACTTGCTATACTAGAAGCTACTCTTAAAAAAGGAGTGTGATGATAAGATTTATAAGTATTGCTTGATAAATTAGAAGAATTTGTATCTATATCATTTGCAATAAAAGTATCATTATCTAATTCTTCTTGATTAGCATAAAGATTAATCCTTACCTTAACCCTTCCATGCTCATCAGTATAAATAGTATTTCTCTCACTTTCTATATCCTTACTCTCTCCTATAACAATACCTTGAGTGCCATTAGGAGCTTTAGGTTTAGCTTTAAAACTTGGAGTAAAGATAATATTCTTTTTTAATAAAGTTAAAGTATTAGAATAAGATTTACTTAAATTTAAATCTTTTAAATTTAAATGATCATTAGTATTAATAGAATTAGCTAAGATGGCATCATCAATTAAGATTTGAGTATTAGCAATAATAATAAAGTCTTTAAGCAAAGAAGCTTTATCTTGTTTTTCTTCATCTTGATTTTTTATTTCTTCTTGATGATTAAACTCCTTATAATTTAAAGTGATAAAATCTCCTAAGCTAAGATGATAAATATTACTTTTTGCTAGTAAGCTTTCATTTAATACTAAGGCTCTTTTTTCTTTAAGAGAAGGCTTAGTCTTTAAATCAATGCTTTTTGTAAAAGAATATTCACTCTCATAAAAATGTTCATTATAATAAGCTTTGTTATTAAGTTCTTGTTCATAAGGAACTTTACTAGAGTGTAAAGATAAAAGATTTAAAGGAGTATTGGCATTAATACTAGAATGTGTAAAAGAATTAGTTCTTAAGCTTTGCTCTTTATAAATAGAAGAAATACAAGCTTGATTTAAAATATTATTAATATTAGGATTATACTCAATTTCTTTATTTTTTACATTTTTATACACATCACAAAAATAAATAGTGTTCTCATCTTCATAAAAAAAGATTCCATTATTATGGCTTAATCTTGTAATAAAGTCTAAATCACTTTCATTGTATTGAGAGATGAGTTCTTGTTCTTCATAATTAAAATGTATATTAGAATAATCAATTTCTTTATGTAAGATATCTTGATAAAAACCAAGGGTTTGTTTAATCACTTCTATAATATTAGTATGAGTATAAATACGATTGGCTTTATTTAAAGAAAGTCTTATCAAGACTGATTGAAGCTTAAAAGAAAAAAAATGCTTGTATTTTATTTGCTTAGTATTTGAAGTGCTATCATTAATATTTAAAGCACTTTCATGATTAATACCTAGATATTTTATATAAGTGATAATTCCCTTATAGTTTTTTACTTCATTGTTATCAAAGTTTAAGGTATTATTCTCATAAGGATTATGGATACTTAAAATAGCTTCTTGATCGATTAAAACATTAGGATGAAAATTAAAATCTTGACTTAGATTAAATAAGCTTTCATCTAAACTTTCAAAAAAACCTTCACATTCTATAGAAAAAAGTTCTTCAAGACTTTCTTTGATAATGGCTTTAGTGATTTTAAAGGGTAGGGGATTTGAAGTAGAATTTGATATAT
>NZ_MJXM01000007.1:0-3797 GCF_001762775.1 Campylobacter sp. BCW_6464
AGACTTAGTTCAGGCCTTAGAATCAACTCGGCTGCAGATGATGCTTCAGGGATGGCGATAGCAGATTCTTTGCGTTCACAAGCAGCCACTTTAGGTCAAGCCATAAACAATGGTAATGATGCCATAGGTATTTTACAAACTGCAGATAAAGCTATGGATGAGCAACTTAAGATCTTAGATACAATCAAGACTAAGGCAACTCAAGCGGCTCAAGATGGACAAAGCTTAAAAACAAGAACCATGCTTCAAGCAGATATTAACCGTTTGATGGAAGAACTTGATAATATCGCAAATACTACTTCATTTAATGGTAAACAACTTTTAAGTGGTAATTTCATCAATCAAGAATTTCAAATCGGTGCAAGTTCAAATCAAACTATCAAAGCTACTATAGGCCCAACCCAATCTTCTAAAATTGGTTTAACACGCTTTGAAACTGGAGGAAGGATTTCTGAAAGTGGTGAAGTGCAATTTACTTTGAAAAACTATAACGGTATAGATGATTTTAAATTTCAAAAAGTTGTGATTTCAACTTCAGTTGGAACAGGACTTGGGGCTTTAGCTGATGAGATCAATAAAAATGCCGATAAAACAGGTGTTAGGGCTACTTTCACAGTAGAGACTAGAGGTATGGGTGCAGTTAGAGAAGGTACTACTTCAGATGATTTTACTATCAACGGGGTAAAAATTGGTAAGATAGAATATAAAGATGGTGATAGCAATGGTGCTTTAGTTTCTGCAATCAACTCTGTAAAAGATACTACAGGAGTAGAAGCTTCTATAGATGAAAATGGTAAACTTTTGCTCACTTCAAGAGAAGGTAGAGGGATTAAAATTGAAGGTGATATAGGCAGAGGTGCTTTTATCAATCCAAATATGAAAGAAAATTACGGTCGCTTATCTTTAGTAAAAAATGATGGTAAAGATATTTTAATCAGCGGAACAGGATTAACTGCTACTGGATTTGGTGCAAATAGTTTCATTTCGCAAGCTTCTGTTTCTCTAAGAGAATCAAAAGGTCAAATTGATGCTAATGTTGCCGATGCCATGGGATTTAACTCAGTTGATAAAGGTAATATTTTAGGCGGTAAATATTCTTCGGTTAGTTCTTATATGAGTAGTGAAGGAAGTGGATTTTCATCTGGTTCTGGTTTTTCTGTAGGTAGTGGTAAAAATTATTCCACAGGTTTTGCTAATGTAGTTGTTGTATCAGCAATTTCTCAAATGTCCGCAGTTTATAATATTTCAGCTGGATCAGGTTTTTCTAGTCAAAGTGGATTATCTCAGTTTGCAACAATGAAAACTTCAGTTGGAAATACTCTTGGCGTAAAAGATGAAACAGCAGGTGTAACTACACTTAAAGGCGCTATGGCTGTGATGGATATAGCAGAAACTGCTATAACAAATCTTGATCAAATCAGAGCTGATATTGGTTCAGTGCAAAATCAACTTCAAGTTACTATAAATAACATCACTGTAACTCAAGTAAATGTTAAATCAGCAGAATCTCAAATCAGAGATGTAGACTTTGCTAGTGAGAGTGCAAATTTTTCTAAGTATAATATCCTTGCGCAGTCAGGTTCATATGCTATGAGTCAGGCTAATGCTGTTCAACAAAATGTTTTAAAACTTCTTCAATGATTTCTTAGATGCTTTTATGCATCTAAGAATTTTTAAAGTGCCTTTTTCTTTTCTAAAAAATCTTGCAAAGGTATGATGGCGATTTTAAGTCTTTTATCTTGAGCTTCTAAAAGATCTATGATATTTTCAAGTAGGGATTCATGTGCATAAATCCAAGCAAAAAGTTTATTTTGTTTATCAGCTTCATCTTTGATATCCTTAAGATATAAAGGCGCTAAGAGGCTTTGTTCGTGATGTAAAGTAGGTCCTAGAATTTCTCTTAAAAAGCTGTATTTTTGACTTGAAAGTTTTTCTTTGATTTTATCGATGTTTTGATTGAGTTCATTAAGAGATAATTTGCTTTTTCCATGGGTAAGATTATAAATTTGTTTTTGAACTTTTTTACATTCTTTTTGGAAATTAAGCGCTAAGCTCATATTTTTTTTGATTTTTTTATAGATTTTTAAGCTTAATTCTACTTGTTCTTTGGTATTTAAAGCTTTTAATTTTTTAAAATTTTTATCTTTTTCATTTTCAAGTAGATCTTTGCAAACTTCTTTAAAAGGTCTTTCTATAGCACTTTCTATCCTAGCACCCCCTTCGGTGCAATTATAGGTTTTACTTTTGCTAAAAGAGATAAAATTTTCAAAAATTTGTCTAAAAAGAGTCCATATTTCAGAACTTTCTACTTTCTCTTCTCCTCCATAAGCTAAGGTGGTAAATTTTCCAAAATCCCTTTCATAGTCCCCATTATGCCAACTAGCATGAATAAAACCTTTAGAATGTGTTTGCCCATCTTCACTATAAGCTAGATCTTGTCCTATTAAAATGATATTTTTATGTCCTAAATTTTCTGCACATTCATAAGCCATATGAGATACACTCATGCCCGCATTAATATATCCATAATCATCTAGATCTAAATATCTTGCAAAAGGTTGCCCTTTAAGAATAAGCATATAGTTTCTTTTGTTTTTTTCAAGATAAGCAATGGTTTTTTTATGCACCAAGGAAGCAACTATAAAAATAATATCCTTATCAAATTCACCAAAATTATTATTAAAGCACTCTGCTACTATATCATCACGCTCTAACATGCAAACATAATCAGGTTTTATACCTTCTCTTGCGAGTATATTATAAGCACTATCTGCACAAAAAATCGTAGCTTTATTGGCATACTTTTTTAATAAAGGAAGTTGTTTAGTTAAACTTGGTCCTGTTGCAACGACTATGGCTGTTTCTTTAGCATTTTTTCTTTTTTTGAGAAGTTCTTTATAGTTTGGATGTGAAATGAGTCTAGGAAGATTGTAAACAAATTGTTCTATACCTTGCATAGCATCTTTAGGATCATTTCCATGCATGAGATTATGGTTTTTTATGGTTAGGATATTGAGTTTGTTAAGTTTTAAAATATCTTCTTTGTATTCTTCATAAAAATCATTAGCAATATGTAGATTATAAGAACGATAAAATAAATCTCCTACAAGGCGAAAGATTTTTTCAATTTTAGGTAAAGTTACATCATCTTGATGAACAATGATAAGCCTTCCTAAACTTAAATCTTTACTAAAATCGACAAAATTAAAAGCTAAAAATATAAGCTCTAATTCTTTTTCAAAAATAATCATTCTTTTAAGATTTTTATTTTGCAATAAAATTTTATATAAAATCCCATTTCCTATTCCATAGAAAAAAAGCACAGGATAACGAGTAAAATCTTTAAAATATTCCAAATCTTTTTCAAGCTCTTTTACAGGATCTTGATACATTTTTTTTAAATTTCTTTTTTTGATAATATTGATATCAAGATTATCTTTTCCTTGTGTAAAAGTAAAGTCTCTAAGTTCTTTAAGATCTTCAAGTTTTGCACGCAGATTATCATACTCAGAGCCACTTAAAGCTTTGAGATTTTTTTCAAAATTATTTTCCCTTTTCATCACCTTCTCACCCTTTCCATCCATTTATCTAATTTTCTTTCTTTAAGTTTTTCTTCTAAAGGAAGTATATTTTTTATCAAAGCGCTTTCTTGTGCTTTGATATGTCCATAAACTAATTCCATAAATTCTAAATGTTCTTTTATCCAAAGAATATTTTTATTAAAAACATCTTCTTTGGTTTTAGGATTTAAAACATAAATTCTAGCAAGATTAAGTTCAAATTGAGTTAGCAAGGGG
>NZ_MJXM01000008.1:0-3450 GCF_001762775.1 Campylobacter sp. BCW_6464
AGACTTAGTTCAGGCCTTAGAATCAACTCGGCTGCAGATGATGCTTCAGGGATGGCGATAGCAGATTCTTTGCGTTCACAAGCAGCCACTTTAGGTCAAGCCATAAACAATGGTAATGATGCCATAGGTATTTTACAAACTGCAGATAAAGCTATGGATGAGCAACTTAAGATCTTAGATACAATCAAGACTAAGGCAACTCAAGCGGCTCAAGATGGACAAAGCTTAAAAACAAGAACCATGCTTCAAGCAGATATTAACCGTTTGATGGAAGAACTTGATAATATCGCAAATACTACTTCATTTAATGGTAAACAACTTTTAAGTGGTAATTTCATCAATCAAGAATTTCAAATCGGTGCAAGTTCAAATCAAACTATCAAAGCTACTATAGGCCCAACCCAATCTTCTAAAATTGGTTTAACACGCTTTGAAACTGGAGGAAGGATTTCTGAAAGTGGTGAAGTGCAATTTACTTTGAAAAACTATAACGGTATAGATGATTTTAAATTTCAAAAAGTTGTGATTTCAACTTCAGTTGGAACAGGACTTGGGGCTTTAGCTGATGAGATCAATAAAAATGCCGATAAAACAGGTGTTAGGGCTACTTTCACAGTAGAGACTAGAGGTATGGGTGCAGTTAGAGAAGGTACTACTTCAGATGATTTTACTATCAACGGGGTAAAAATTGGTAAGATAGAATATAAAGATGGTGATAGCAATGGTGCTTTAGTTTCTGCAATCAACTCTGTAAAAGATACTACAGGAGTAGAAGCTTCTATAGATGAAAATGGTAAACTTTTGCTCACTTCAAGAGAAGGTAGAGGGATTAAAATTGAAGGTGATATAGGCAGAGGTGCTTTTATCAATCCAAATATGAAAGAAAATTACGGTCGCTTATCTTTAGTAAAAAATGATGGTAAAGATATTTTAATCAGCGGAACAGGATTAACTGCTACTGGATTTGGTGCAAATAGTTTCATTTCGCAAGCTTCTGTTTCTCTAAGAGAATCAAAAGGTCAAATTGA
This sequence comes from Campylobacter sp. BCW_6464, assembly GCF_001762775.1. NCBI lineage: Bacteria > Pseudomonadati > Campylobacterota > Epsilonproteobacteria > Campylobacterales > Campylobacteraceae > Campylobacter > Campylobacter sp. BCW_6464. Next base: position 1,029 of record NZ_MJXM01000008.1, read on the forward strand.
TGCTAATGTTGCCGATGCCATGGGATTTAACTCAGTTGATAAAGGTAATATTTTAGGCGGTAAATATTCTTCGGTTAGTTCTTATATGAGTAGTGAAGGAAGTGGATTTTCATCTGGTTCTGGTTTTTCTGTAGGTAGTGGTAAAAATTATTCCACAGGTTTTGCTAATGTAGTTGTTGTATCAGCAATTTCTCAAATGTCCGCAGTTTATAATATTTCAGCTGGATCAGGTTTTTCTAGTCAAAGTGGATTATCTCAGTTTGCAACAATGAAAACTTCAGTTGGAAATACTCTTGGCGTAAAAGATGAAACAGCAGGTGTAACTACACTTAAAGGCGCTATGGCTGTGATGGATATAGCAGAAACTGCTATAACAAATCTTGATCAAATCAGAGCTGATATTGGTTCAGTGCAAAATCAACTTCAAGTTACTATAAATAACATCACTGTAACTCAAGTAAATGTTAAATCAGCAGAATCTCAAATCAGAGATGTAGACTTTGCTAGTGAGAGTGCAAACTATTCTAAAGCAAATATCTTAGCTCAAAGTGGTTCATACGCTATGGCTCAAGCAAATTCTAGTCAGCAAAATGTTTTAAGATTATTGCAATAGTTAGATCTTAAACTACTCTATATTCTTTTAAGAATGCTGTAATACATACAAATCCAAGCCTAGTTTAAATGCTAGGCTTTTTTATTTATAAGCTTTAAATTTTTTGATTAACTAAAACTTGGAACACTTTTTGCTTATATCTTTTCGATGCAATATTTTGAAAGGATTTAAAATGGGTTTTAGGATAAACACCAACATCGGTGCATTAAATGCGCACGCAAATTCAGTTGTTAATTCTAATGAACTTGATAAGTCTTTAAGCAGACTTAGTTCAGGCCTTAGAATCAACTCGGCTGCAGATGATGCTTCAGGGATGGCGATAGCAGATTCTTTGCGTTCACAAGCAGCCACTTTAGGTCAAGCCATAAACAATGGTAATGATGCCATAGGTATTTTACAAACTGCAGATAAAGCTATGGATGAGCAACTTAAGATCTTAGATACAATCAAGACTAAGGCAACTCAAGCGGCTCAAGATGGACAAAGCTTAAAAACAAGAACCATGCTTCAAGCAGATATTAACCGTTTGATGGAAGAACTTGATAATATCGCAAATACTACTTCATTTAATGGTAAACAACTTTTAAGTGGTAATTTCATCAATCAAGAATTTCAAATCGGTGCAAGTTCAAATCAAACTATCAAAGCTACTATAGGCCCAACCCAATCTTCTAAAATTGGTTTAACACGCTTTGAAACTGGAGGAAGGATTTCTGAAAGTGGTGAAGTGCAATTTACTTTGAAAAACTATAACGGTATAGATGATTTTAAATTTCAAAAAGTTGTGATTTCAACTTCAGTTGGAACAGGACTTGGGGCTTTAGCTGATGAGATCAATAAAAATGCCGATAAAACAGGTGTTAGGGCTACTTTCACAGTAGAGACTAGAGGTATGGGTGCAGTTAGAGAAGGTACTACTTCAGATGATTTTACTATCAACGGGGTAAAAATTGGTAAGATAGAATATAAAGATGGTGATAGCAATGGTGCTTTAGTTTCTGCAATCAACTCTGTAAAAGATACTACAGGAGTAGAAGCTTCTATAGATGAAAATGGTAAACTTTTGCTCACTTCAAGAGAAGGTAGAGGGATTAAAATTGAAGGTGATATAGGCAGAGGTGCTTTTATCAATCCAAATATGAAAGAAAATTACGGTCGCTTATCTTTAGTAAAAAATGATGGTAAAGATATTTTAATCAGCGGAACAGGATTAACTGCTACTGGATTTGGTGCAAATAGTTTCATTTCGCAAGCTTCTGTTTCTCTAAGAGAATCAAAAGGTCAAATTGATGCTAATGTTGCCGATGCCATGGGATTTAACTCAGTTGATAAAGGTAATATTTTAGGCGGTAAATATTCTTCGGTTAGTTCTTATATGAGTAGTGAAGGAAGTGGATTTTCATCTGGTTCTGGTTTTTCTGTAGGTAGTGGTAAAAATTATTCCACAGGTTTTGCTAATGTAGTTGTTGTATCAGCAATTTCTCAAATGTCCGCAGTTTATAATATTTCAGCTGGATCAGGTTTTTCTAGTCAAAGTGGATTATCTCAGTTTGCAACAATGAAAACTTCAGTTGGAAATACTCTTGGCGTAAAAGATGAAACAGCAGGTGTAACTACACTTAAAGGCGCTATGGCTGTGATGGATATAGCAGAAACTGCTATAACAAATCTTGATCAAATCAGAGCTGATATTGGTTCAGTGCAAAATCAACTTCAAGTTACTATAAATAACATCACTGTAACTCAAGTAAATGTTAAATCAGCAGAATCTCAAATCAGAGATGTAGACTTTGCTAGTGAGAGTGCAAA
>NZ_MJXM01000009.1:0-2931 GCF_001762775.1 Campylobacter sp. BCW_6464
TTTGCACTCTCACTAGCAAAGTCTACATCTCTGATTTGAGATTCTGCTGATTTAACATTTACTTGAGTTACAGTGATGTTATTTATAGTAACTTGAAGTTGATTTTGCACTGAACCAATATCAGCTCTGATTTGATCAAGATTTGTTATAGCAGTTTCTGCTATATCCATCACAGCCATAGCGCCTTTAAGTGTAGTTACACCTGCTGTTTCATCTTTTACGCCAAGAGTATTTCCAACTGAAGTTTTCATTGTTGCAAACTGAGATAATCCACTTTGACTAGAAAAACCTGATCCAGCTGAAATATTATAAACTGCGGACATTTGAGAAATTGCTGATACAACAACTACATTAGCAAAACCTGTGGAATAATTTTTACCACTACCTACAGAAAAACCAGAACCAGATGAAAATCCACTTCCTTCACTACTCATATAAGAACTAACCGAAGAATATTTACCGCCTAAAATATTACCTTTATCAACTGAGTTAAATCCCATGGCATCGGCAACATTAGCATCAATTTGACCTTTTGATTCTCTTAGAGAAACAGAAGCTTGCGAAATGAAACTATTTGCACCAAATCCAGTAGCAGTTAATCCTGTTCCGCTGATTAAAATATCTTTACCATCATTTTTTACTAAAGATAAGCGACCGTAATTTTCTTTCATATTTGGATTGATAAAAGCACCTCTGCCTATATCACCTTCAATTTTAATCCCTCTACCTTCTCTTGAAGTGAGCAAAAGTTTACCATTTTCATCTATAGAAGCTTCTACTCCTGTAGTATCTTTTACAGAGTTGATTGCAGAAACTAAAGCACCATTGCTATCACCATCTTTATATTCTATCTTACCAATTTTTACCCCGTTGATAGTAAAATCATCTGAAGTAGTACCTTCTCTAACTGCACCCATACCTCTAGTCTCTACTGTGAAAGTAGCCCTAACACCTGTTTTATCGGCATTTTTATTGATCTCATCAGCTAAAGCCCCAAGTCCTGTTCCAACTGAAGTTGAAATCACAACTTTTTGAAATTTAAAATCATCTATACCGTTATAGTTTTTCAAAGTAAATTGCACTTCACCACTTTCAGAAATCCTTCCTCCAGTTTCAAAGCGTGTTAAACCAATTTTAGAAGATTGGGTTGGGCCTATAGTAGCTTTGATAGTTTGATTTGAACTTGCACCGATTTGAAATTCTTGATTGATGAAATTACCACTTAAAAGTTGTTTACCATTAAATGAAGTAGTATTTGCGATATTATCAAGTTCTTCCATCAAACGGTTAATATCTGCTTGAAGCATGGTTCTTGTTTTTAAGCTTTGTCCATCTTGAGCCGCTTGAGTTGCCTTAGTCTTGATTGTATCTAAGATCTTAAGTTGCTCATCCATAGCTTTATCTGCAGTTTGTAAAATACCTATGGCATCATTACCATTGTTTATGGCTTGACCTAAAGTGGCTGCTTGTGAACGCAAAGAATCTGCTATCGCCATCCCTGAAGCATCATCTGCAGCCGAGTTGATTCTAAGGCCTGAACTAAGTCTTGCAAGTGATTGATCTAATGCTTTGCTGTTTAAATCAGAGTTTGCTTTTGCATTTAATGCTGCAACGTTTGTGTTAATACGAAATCCCATTTTAAATCCTTTTAAAAAATTCAAGCTCATCCATGAACTTGTTAAATGCTATATCGTGTAATCAAAAAAATATTTTATACCTTGGTGTCAAAATTTTATACTTTTAGCAAAGATTCATATTTTTGCTCTAGTTTTTCTATAAAATAAAGCAACCATTCATAATAAGCTTTGATATAAACACTGATAAAACTAGCTTTATCTTGAATATGAAGCCTAAGCACATCAGCGATAAATTTTCCACGATAAGCAAAGGCTCCTCTTAAAACTTCATCCTGTATAAACTCATCTTCATCTAAAGAGTGATTGAAATTTTCTATATTTTGATAAACTTTTTCTAAAAATTCCAAAGGTAAAATAAAATCTTTACTGAGTATATTTTCTAAAATTTGTTTTAAAATTAAAGCATCATTTAAAAATCTTTTAGCATTATCTTGATCTTTTTGTATTTTTTCTTTGAATTTAACTAGGAGTTTATCACTTCTATTTTTAGTTAAACTTTTTGGAAGTTCAAATTTAGGTTTTTCTTTTGTAAGGAGTTTTTCACAACATTCTTTAAAGGAAAGTTCTTCAGTAAAATTAATCCTTGCTCCACCTTCAGTAGCATTGTAAAATTTAGCTTCTTTACTGTTACAAGCAAAAAGATATTCAAGTTTTATGCGATAATCATTCCAAGCAATATGAGTTAAAACTTCACCTTTACCTGCATAGGCTGGGACTTTAAGTTTGTCTATATTTTCTTCGCCGCTAAATTTCTCCCCAAAATCAAAACCTTTTGAATGTGAATTTCCTTCTTCATCAAAGGCCAAATCTTGCCCTATCATAATAATATTTTTAAATCCTAAAGCCAAAGCTAAGGTATAAGAAAAATGACTTACATGAGTACCTGTATCAATATAACCAAAGTCATTAAGATTGAAGCGTTGATAAAGAGCTTTATTTCTTAAAATAATCATACAATTTTCAGCCTTTAAACTACGCGCGACATTAGGATGTGTAGCACACTCAAGAGCGATAATACTTTGTTTTAAATTTTCTTTATTTTGAAAAAATTTCATTGCTAGATCAGTAAAATCTAAATTAGTAACATAATCAGGCACTATGCCTTCTTTTTCAAGCATACTTAAAGCCCCATCAGCACAAAAAATCACTGCTTTATCTTGATAAGCTTTAAGTAAAGGAAGTTGTTTAGCTAAACTAGGTCCTGCAGAAACTACTATAGCATTTTCGAATTTGTTTTTTCTTTCACTTAAGATTCTTTGAAAAGGAATGCTTTCAAGCATAGAAGGGATGTTTT
>NZ_MJXM01000010.1:0-2215 GCF_001762775.1 Campylobacter sp. BCW_6464
CCTATTAGCGAAGAAGAGTTTAACTCTTTAATAAATCCTCCTAAAAGCGAAGAAGAGCTTTTAAACGAGGCAAAAGAGTTAAAAATCAACGAGATTAATACAAAAAAAGAAAATATTCTAAATGGTGGATTTTCTTTTAAAGGTAAAATCTATCAAAGTTCTAATGAAGATCAGTTAAGAATTAATGGAGCAGTAACCAATGCTCTTGTTAATCCTAATTTAATTCCTTATATTGATTGGATTGCACTTGATAATTCAACTACAAGATTTAGCGTAGATGAGTTTAAACTCTTTGCAAGTAGCATGGCTTATTTTGTGCAAGAAACTATTTTTAAAGCAAGTGCTTTAAAAGAAAAAGCTAGAAATGTACAAAGCAAAGAAGAACTTGATTTAATTGTTTGGGAGAGTGAAAAATGACTAAAACAGAATTAAAAAGGGTTTGTGTAAAGCCCTATGATAAAGACAGATTTGAAGTAATTAGTGATTATGCTTTTTCTTTGCCAAATTATAAAGGCATTGTACCACAAGGCTTTAAAACGGATGGAGCAAGTATCCCACGCCTTTTTTGGTCTTTGTTTCCACCTTTTAAAAGCGAGTATTTTAGTGCTTGTGTGGTGCATGATTTTTTGTGCGAAAAAGCAAACTCTAGGGCTGATTACAAAATAGCTGATTTAGCATTAAAAGAAGCTATGACTTTGCTTGGATGTTCTAAGTTTAAAATCTTTGTATTTTATCATTCTTGCAATCTTTATCATGCAATAAAATGCTTGATAAAAGGAAAATAAAAAAAGGTGAGCTACCCACGCAGTGGGACGGGGGCTTTCTCAAAGAGAGTGCAAAGCACAAGAGTAAAAGCGACTTTGGGCGGATTTTATTCGCACAAAGTGAAAGCATAAAAAGGAGTTAAAATGAAAGATTATGGAATTTCTTTTATTCCAGATATTAATCAAGGCTCAAAAGAGCCAAGTGAACCTATAGTTAGTGATAAGCTTAATGCTCAAAAAGTTAATGAGCTTATAGATAAAAAACTAAAGCTTTTTAAAGAAGAGCTTGTTAATAAAGAGGAGCTTAAAAGTCTCATTGAGGAAATTTTACAAGATCAAAATTTCCAAAATACAAACATAAAAATATCAAAAACCCCACCTAACTACAATACACAAGCTAAAGTAGGAGAAATTTGGGCGGTTGTAGAAAGTAAAAAACAATTATTTATTTGCACTGCTAATGATAATGATTTTACAAGCTGGGTTGATTTACTAGGAGATGGTAGCAATGATATTGTCCCTAAAGAAAAAATCATTATCACATTTGATAACACTACCACAGGTGGACAATATGGGGGTTGTATGAGTGATTTAAGACTTGGTTTTGAAAATGGTTTTGCTACTCCAAATAAAGTTCAAGATGAGTATGAAAACGCAAAATTTACTATGACTAAAGATGGTAATGGTCTTAATAGAAGCGATTTTACTATAGATTCTAATCCTATTGCAGGAGAAAACCAAATTTTAGGAACGATTAAGACAAGTGGTATTTATCAAGAAACCTATCACAAAATCGCCCATGTGTTTAAAAAATATAATGGTGGTTCTGATGAGTGTTGCTTATGGTCTAGTTCAGGAAGTAGAGAGGTAAGCATAGAACTTGAAAATACACCAATGCCTAATAAGCTTTTTGCTAGAGGTAATGGATATTATGGTCAAACAGAAATTACCAATGTAAGAGTAAAAAAATCCATTTTTATAGGTGAGCAAGAAATTCAAAGTGAAGATTTTAATGTTGAAAAGTTAGAAGCTAGTTCTGATACTTATGGAGATTATGCTTTTTTATTTGAAATTTCTAAACAAGATCAAATTGTTATAAAAAAAGAGCTTAATTTAAATCCTAAAAAAACAAAAAAATACAAAAAAATGTAAAGAAATAAGGAGTGAATAATGGCAGCAAATTATGGAGTTAATTTTAATATCAGCAATGGTGCAGCAAGTCCTATTAAAGTGCAAAGTGATACGCCTATTGGTATTGCTGGGGCTATAAAAGGTGCAAGTAAAGAAATGATTTACACAAAGGCTGGTTATGAAAGCGTGGATAGCTTTCCAATCTTTGCCTTTTCAAATGTAAGCAAAGCAAAAGAATTTGTAAACGATTTAATCAAAGAAAATAACTTACAAGATTTTAGACTTTTAGATACTTTAGAATGTATCAATCTACAAAATGT
>NZ_MJXM01000011.1:0-1659 GCF_001762775.1 Campylobacter sp. BCW_6464
TTTAAGGAAACCTAATGACCATACTAGAAAAAAACATACAAGCTTTATTAAGTGGAGTAAATGAACCCTTAGGAAATAAACTTTTAAATTTCATACAAAATAAAACTTGTTCTCGTTTTAATATAGATGAAAATTTAAATATCTATGATAAAACTCATAATGTTTTTATGTATGAAAATTTAGAAGAAGAATTAAATTTTTTCTATCAAAGTATTTTAGAAAAAACTCCTAGATATCCTTTTATATGTATTTATGGTATAGGCAATGCTTTGCTGATTAAAAATTTAGCTAAACACTATAAACATCTTTTTGTATTTGAAAGCGAAATAGAACTTTTTATCCTAGCTTTAAGTACACTGGATTTGAGTGAAGAGCTAAAAACTTATCAAGTGATATTGTTTGATGCAGCAGCCAAGGATGTGGAAATTCATATTGCTATGGTTTTTGATCAACAAAGCATTTTAGAGTATTTAAGTTTATATGAAATGTTTATTAGCTCGCATTATTATCTTAAATACTATGAAACTTCTATTTTATCTTTGAATGAACTTTGTATTAAAAGTGCAAGTGTAGCAATAAGAAATGCAGATATTACTTGTTTTTTACCTTTGCTAACACATGGACAGTTTTTACAAAACATCCCTTCTATGCTTGAAAGCATTCCTTTTCAAAGAATCTTAAGTGAAAGAAAAAACAAATTCGAAAATGCTATAGTAGTTTCTGCAGGACCTAGTTTAGCTAAACAACTTCCTTTACTTAAAGCTTATCAAGATAAAGCAGTGATTTTTTGTGCTGATGGGGCTTTAAGTATGCTTGAAAAAGAAGGCATAGTGCCTGATTATGTTACTAATTTAGATTTTACTGATCTAGCAATGAAATTTTTTCAAAATAAAGAAAATTTAAAACAAAGTATTATCGCTCTTGAGTGTGCTACACATCCTAATGTCGCGCGTAGTTTAAAGGCTGAAAATTGTATGATTATTTTAAGAAATAAAGCTCTTTATCAACGCTTCAATCTTAATGACTTTGGTTATATTGATACAGGTACTCATGTAAGTCATTTTTCTTATACCTTAGCTTTGGCTTTAGGATTTAAAAATATTATTATGATAGGGCAAGATTTGGCCTTTGATGAAGAAGGAAATTCACATTCAAAAGGTTTTGATTTTGGGGAGAAATTTAGCGGCGAAGAAAATATAGACAAACTTAAAGTCCCAGCCTATGCAGGTAAAGGTGAAGTTTTAACTCATATTGCTTGGAATGATTATCGCATAAAACTTGAATATCTTTTTGCTTGTAACAGTAAAGAAGCTAAATTTTACAATGCTACTGAAGGTGGAGCAAGGATTAATTTTACTGAAGAACTTTCCTTTAAAGAATGTTGTGAAAAACTCCTTACAAAAGAAAAACCTAAATTTGAACTTCCAAAAAGTTTAACTAAAAATAGAAGTGATAAACTCCTAGTTAAATTCAAAGAAAAAATACAAAAAGATCAAGATAATGCTAAAAGATTTTTAAATGATGCTTTAATTTTAAAACAAATTTTAGAAAATATACTCAGTAAAGATTTTATTTTACCTTTGGAATTTTTAGAAAAAGTTTATCAAAATATAGAAAATTTCAATCACTCTTTAGATGAAGATGAGTTTATACAGGATG
>NZ_MJXM01000012.1:0-1659 GCF_001762775.1 Campylobacter sp. BCW_6464
TTTAAGGAAACCTAATGACCATACTAGAAAAAAACATACAAGCTTTATTAAGTGGAGTAAATGAACCCTTAGGAAATAAACTTTTAAATTTCATACAAAATAAAACTTGTTCTCGTTTTAATATAGATGAAAATTTAAATATCTATGATAAAACTCATAATGTTTTTATGTATGAAAATTTAGAAGAAGAATTAAATTTTTTCTATCAAAGTATTTTAGAAAAAACTCCTAGATATCCTTTTATATGTATTTATGGTATAGGCAATGCTTTGCTGATTAAAAATTTAGCTAAACACTATAAACATCTTTTTGTATTTGAAAGCGAAATAGAACTTTTTATCCTAGCTTTAAGTACACTGGATTTGAGTGAAGAGCTTTGTAGTGGAAAAATTTATCTTGTGGATATCGAAGAAGAAAGAGTAGATATTCAACTGCTTATACTTTTTGATCAAAATGATATATTTTCATGGTTAAATCTTTATAAAATATTTATTAATCATAATTTTTATAAAAAGTATTTTTATGAAAAAATTTTTAAAACAGAAAGAATAATATATGAGAATATTAATATTATAATTAGAAACTTAGATCCTAGTTTTAAAATATCTTTATCTTGTCATGAAAATTTTTACAAAAACATCCCTTCTATGCTTGAAAGCATTCCTTTTCAAAGAATCTTAAGTGAAAGAAAAAACAAATTCGAAAATGCTATAGTAGTTTCTGCAGGACCTAGTTTAGCTAAACAACTTCCTTTACTTAAAGCTTATCAAGATAAAGCAGTGATTTTTTGTGCTGATGGGGCTTTAAGTATGCTTGAAAAAGAAGGCATAGTGCCTGATTATGTTACTAATTTAGATTTTACTGATCTAGCAATGAAATTTTTTCAAAATAAAGAAAATTTAAAACAAAGTATTATCGCTCTTGAGTGTGCTACACATCCTAATGTCGCGCGTAGTTTAAAGGCTGAAAATTGTATGATTATTTTAAGAAATAAAGCTCTTTATCAACGCTTCAATCTTAATGACTTTGGTTATATTGATACAGGTACTCATGTAAGTCATTTTTCTTATACCTTAGCTTTGGCTTTAGGATTTAAAAATATTATTATGATAGGGCAAGATTTGGCCTTTGATGAAGAAGGAAATTCACATTCAAAAGGTTTTGATTTTGGGGAGAAATTTAGCGGCGAAGAAAATATAGACAAACTTAAAGTCCCAGCCTATGCAGGTAAAGGTGAAGTTTTAACTCATATTGCTTGGAATGATTATCGCATAAAACTTGAATATCTTTTTGCTTGTAACAGTAAAGAAGCTAAATTTTACAATGCTACTGAAGGTGGAGCAAGGATTAATTTTACTGAAGAACTTTCCTTTAAAGAATGTTGTGAAAAACTCCTTACAAAAGAAAAACCTAAATTTGAACTTCCAAAAAGTTTAACTAAAAATAGAAGTGATAAACTCCTAGTTAAATTCAAAGAAAAAATACAAAAAGATCAAGATAATGCTAAAAGATTTTTAAATGATGCTTTAATTTTAAAACAAATTTTAGAAAATATACTCAGTAAAGATTTTATTTTACCTTTGGAATTTTTAGAAAAAGTTTATCAAAATATAGAAAATTTCAATCACTCTTTAGATGAAGATGAGTTTATACAGGATG
>NZ_MJXM01000013.1:0-943 GCF_001762775.1 Campylobacter sp. BCW_6464
GGCAACTCCAAAACTAGCTCTTTAATGCCAAGCTTTTTAGCTAATGCTAATTCTTCTTGCATACCTTGTGAATATTTTGCATCTTTGTGTTTGCTAAGATAAATATAATCACACGCTTTTAAAAGCTCTAATCCCATTTGTAAAGCTTTGTCTCTGTGCTTGTTTTCATCCAAATAACTAAATTGTAGTATGGGTGAAACAGGCACAAAACCTTCACATTCACGCATAATTTTTAAGCATTCTTGCTGGGCTACACTAATAGCCTGAGCTTTTCTTTGACTTTCTCTTATTGCTAAAGCTTTGTAAGGAGAGGCTACATAAACTAATGCCATTGTTAATCCTTTCTAAGTAAATTTAAGTTTTAAAAAACTTAATCAAATCCACCTTAGTAGATTTGTTAAATTTTCTAATACGCCTTAATTACTCCATTTTTATCTTGGTATAAATTATTTTGCAAGGCTAGATGATCAAGTTTTGAATATTTAAAATGCAAGTTAGCTTTTTTGCTCATATTTCCTAAATGTAAAACATTTCTACCAAATTTACTATGACTGTTTAGGCTAACTGCTTGTTTGTTTCTTCTGATATCATCGATAATAATATATTTAAAACGCTTGTCTCCTTTTGGAGTTTCTAAAATTTCTTTTAAGCTCCAACCTTTTTCTTTTCTTTTCACATAAAGCTTGTGAGTAATCCCATATTTATTACAAATTTCTATTTGTTCTTTTATGTTTAAACCAAGCTTATCTTTAAGTTTAAAATTTTTAGTATTTAATGGTGTATCTAAAGGCATTTTTCTTTTTTTTCTATCTTTAAAACAATAATAACTTAACTGCATTTTTCCCTTTCTAAATAAATTTAAGTTTTAAAAAACTTAATCAAAGTGCTTTTAATTTAAGCACTTTTGTTAAGCTTTTTACCCAAATGAAAACGAATGATTTTT
>NZ_MJXM01000014.1:0-718 GCF_001762775.1 Campylobacter sp. BCW_6464
CATAGCAAAAATAGCTCCTTGGTATGTGGATGGTGTGATTGATAATTCAGGTTCGGCTTTGCCTTCTCCTATGTTTATTTTAGAAAGAGAAAGTGGACAATGTGATTATTTTGAGGAATATCCACATAATAAAATAGGATTTTTTATTAAAACTTATTGGAATGCGGATGTTAGTTCAAAATATTTTTTTCATACTGAGAATTATTTAATTAGAATAATTCCTAATTTAGCTCATTTAACTATACAAGTTAGTGTTAATAAAAATATTGTTTTAGTATCTTATCATAGTTTAAAAGATCCATTTAATACAGCAAAAGATAAGCAAACTCTTTTTTTAGCGTATAAAGAGTTAGGATATGACGCCACTTTACATTTGATAAAAGATGAAAGCGAGATTGATGGAAGATTTATAAAGGACTTAAATCACGGCATGAGAATAAGTGATAAAGCCTTATTTAGAAAAGAACTTCCTTTAATGCTTGAAAAACTACAAAAAAGAAAATCTTTCATGCAAGAAAATTCCATCTCTTATCCTTGTGGAAATAAAGTGTTTACTTTTAAAGATGTAGAAAATCAGTTAAAATTGATTATTAATTAAAAAGGAAAATATATGCTTATAAACCAAACCTTTGAAATTGATTCTTGTGATGATGTAGAACTAGGTATTAAAAGAACCAGTAAGCTTGAATATCGCATAAGTTATGATGATGAAAAAGAT
>NZ_MJXM01000015.1:0-9626 GCF_001762775.1 Campylobacter sp. BCW_6464
GCTTTTAGCTAAACTCTCAAAAACAGGTAAAAAATCCTTATCAAATCCGCTAATTTCAATTTTTATAGCCATTTATATCCTTTCTTATATAATTTTTATTTTTATTATACCATAAAGGGTTTTGTTGTAAAATTGGAAAAAACTTTTTTTATATATAAAATTACATAAATAAGACAATCAAAATACAATATAAAAGATTAAAGAATAGTAAAAACGGTTTTTTAAAAAAACTAATATAAATATATGGCTAATTATATAATTAATCCTCCTCTAAGCCATCATTAATTCCTGCTTCTGCAAGTTCAAGCTGTTCTTTTTGATACACTTTATCATCTTTAAAGGCTTCAAAACTTTTTTCCCATAAAACCTTTCTTTGCTCTATATATTCTTGATCTTTACACATATTAATCCTTTTTATTTATCAGGTTTAAAACCACTATCTAAAATTATTTTTGTCATTGCACCTTTAAGTTTATCAAAACGATTTAAAGCTTGCATATTACTAACTCTAAGCAATCTTATTTTATCATCTTTTTTATAAAACACTTTAAAAACTTCATCACTTTGTTTGTGTTTTACCATATCATCTAAACCACATTTTTCTATAAACTCACAATCTTTAGCAAAAACTTCATTTTCTACATCAAATAAATCTTGTTTATAAGCATTTGATGAATGGGGATCACAAGAATGAACATCAATAATATAATCTTGTATATTTTTTTGCATATATAAAACCGCTTTTCAAATCAAAGTCATTTGATACTTAAAATCAAAGTATTGTTTTTTGAATTTGATTTCTAATGCAAAAAATATCATTAATGTTGTCTAAGGTGTTATTAAACATTTAGCTAAAAGTCTTTTAAGCATCTTATATAAAAATTAATTGTATAATTTAAAAAAGAGATAAAGTGTTTTATGAAAGAAAGTAAAGTAATTGATTTATTTTGTGGTGTTGGTGGATTAAGCTGTGGTTTAAAACAAGCTGGCTTTGAAATAATAGCAGGATATGATTTGGATAAAACTTGCAAATATGCTTATGAAAAAAATATAAAAGCACAGTTTATAGAAAAAAATATAAAAAATATTTCTTCAAATGAGATCCAAGAATATTTTGGTGATACAAAATATAAGATTCTAGTAGGATGTGCTCCATGTCAAACATTTTCCAAATACACCAAAGGCAAAAATAATGAAAATGATGAGAAATGGACTTTACTTAATGAATTTCTTAGATTAATAATTGAAATAAAACCTGAAATTATTAGTATGGAAAATGTGCCTGATTTGGAAAAATATCCGATATTTAAAAATTTTATTAGTACTTTAAAAAAACATGGTTATTTTATTGATTATAAAATTATATTTTGTCCAGAATATGGCATGCCTCAAAATAGAAAAAGATTAGTTTTATTGGGATCTAAAATTAAAGAAATACACATTATAAATAAAACACACCACAAAGAAAATTACAAGACAGTAAGAGATGCAATAGGCTTTCTACCTAAGATTAAATCAGGAGAACAATCTAAAACAGATCCATTACACATAGCTAAACCTTTATCAGGATTAAATTTAGAAAGAATTAAAGCTACTCCTAAAAATGGAGGTAGTTGGAAAGATTGGCCTGAGCATTTAATACTTAAATGCCATAAAAAAGAATCTGGTAAAAATTTTGGTAGTGTATATGGAAGAATGAAATGGGAAGAACCTTCTCCTACAATGACTACTTTTTGCACGAGTTTAGGAAATGGTAGATTTGGACATCCTGAACAAAATCGTGCAATAAGTTTAAGAGAGGCAAGTTTATTGCAAACATTTCCTTTAGATTATGATTTTATTGATAATGAAGTTGGAATTAAAACATCTGTTATCTCAAGACATATAGGAAATGCTGTTCCTCCAAGACTTGGGGAAATAATAGGAATAAGCATTAAAAAACATCTGATAGGAGAAGCGTATGGCTAATACAATTGAATTTTCTATAGCAAATAAAGCTGTAAATCATTTAGGAAGAAAACTGTATAATAGCAATCCTCCAGCAATAGCAGAACTAATAGCAAATTCTTATGATGCTTATGCAACACAGGTAGATATAGTTCTTAATGAAACCTTTCTTGTAGTAGCCGACAATGGGAAAGGTTTAAATGTTGATGAGCTGCAAAAAAAATATGCAAAAATAGGAAGAAACAAGGATAAGGAAAATCCTATCAATAATCTTAAAGAAAGACTTCCAATGGGGCAAAAAGGAATTGGAAAACTAGCTGCTTTTAGTTTGGGAGATATGTATACCGTATATACAAAAAGTATTAATTCTGATAAGTGGATTACTTTTACATTAAAATATGAAGAACTTTTAAGTGAAGAAAATACTCATAATGTTGTCTATCAAGAAATTGAAAATTTACCGACTGAATTTAGTCAATATAACTCTAATCAATCTGGAATGATTGTCAAAATAGAACATTTAAGAAGAAGGGTGATAACTTCAACTACAGATAATTTAAAAATTCATTTATCTAGAAGATTTTATATTGCATCTAGCAAAGATAACTTTAAAGTTAAAATTAACAATGATGAAGTTAGTTTAGAGTCGCACATATATTATGATAGCATAGAGTTATTGGTTTATTTTGGATATAGCACAGAAGAGATTAATGAATTATTTCCCAATGTTGATGTATCTAAAAAAATCCCCTATAATAGAGATCAAAATGTTATTAAATACTTTAATGAAAATAAAATAAAAGGATGGATGGGAGGTGTTGCAGAGCTTAAAAAAATTCAAACTAAAAATTTTGACTTTAACAATGTAATCGTATTCATTAATAAAAAAATTGCTGATGAAAATATTTTTAAAGAAAGTGCTAATGCAAGAATTGCTAGTCAATATTTAGTAGGAGAAGTTCATGCAGATTTTTTTTATTCTGAAAATGACTCTCCAATTACATCAAGCAGACAAGGTTTAGATATTTCTGATGAATATGTAAGCGAATTTATTGACAATTTAAAAGACGTAAGAAATGTTTTTGTAAATAAATGGCAAGAAATTAGAACCAAAGATTCAATTAGTTATATTCCAGAGGACATTAAAAACAATGAAAGTTATCAAAATTGGCTTAAATCTTTAGATGATAGAAAATTAAACATACATAAAAAATTTTTACACATTATGATCCAAGGAATTGATGAACAAGATAAAGAAGATGAAGAAATTTACCATAAAAATATCAAACAAATGATAAGTTCAATTGTTCATACTATCAATAACGTTGATATCCAAGAACTAGAAAATAGCTTAAATAGAAACAATAATTCATTTACAGAATTATTAAATACTCTAATGTCTAAAATTGCAAACTCTGATCACTTAAAGGTTTATGAAATAGCAAAAAATAGAATTTTGGCAATCAAAAAACTTCAAGAATTAATGAATGAGAATAATACTCCAGAGAAATTTTTTGAAGATCACTTGTATGAACATCCTTGGTTAATTAATCCTTATTGGAGTAAAAAATTAAATAATCAAGAATCGTTTAATATAGTACGTCAAAAGTATTATAGGGAAATTGATAAAGAAGGTGAAATACATAGAAATTTTATTGATATTTTAATTAGTATAGCCGAAGAACAATATCCCATTATAGTAGAATTAAAAAAAAATACTGCTACGGGACATGCAAAAATTGAGAGTGAAGATATTAGTAGACAAATTAGAAGATATAGAACGGCATTAATGCAAAATTTACCTCACAATATGAAACCAATAAAAAAAGAAGATATTAAGGCATATTTTATTATTTCAGAAGATGCTGGAATAGAGGGAAGTGGAAATACTATCCAATTAGATGCTACGGACATTAAATCTCTTGAAGAAAATTACAAAATCAAGCTATTAAAATACAATCAGATTATTGACAATGCACTATGTATTTATGAAGAATTTGTCAAGATAATAGAAAGTGAAAAAAATATCCCTTGTTTTAATTAATTCAATATAAATAGATTTGATTAGTTTGCTAGTTTTTAGAAAAAGGAAGGCTTTAGTCTTCCTTATTACCCTTCAAAATTAACACTTATAGTATATCCACTCAAAGAAAAGTCATGTTTTACATCTTTAATACTAAAAATAACCTTTTCATCAATGCCTTTTATTTCTAAATTCGCTCCTGCTTTGATATTTTTCCCTACCATGCTAAAACTTCCTTCAAAAGAGCCTTTATTTAAAGCATTAAGCTTAGCATTTGCCAAGTTTAGTGCCTCACTATCATTCTTTACTCCAGCAATCTTTAGCTCATAAACACAACCCTTATCATTGCCACTTAAAACGCTTTTAACAATGCCTTGTTCTATATCTTGGTAAGTTAGTTTAACGCCTGTATAATCATTGCGATTTTTAATACTGATATTTAAATCACTAAGTTCGCTTATATCTAAAGTATATTTAATGCCACCCTCTTGTTTTCCACCACCCTTTACACCCTCTTGTGCTGCCTCTTTTTGCTCTATGATGATAAGAGTTTGTTCTTTTATACAAGCTAAAAAGCCATATTTTGCACAAAGAGTATAAATAAACTCAATATCGCTTACATTGTTTTGAAGTTCATGTTTGATATAAGCTTTGTTTGCATTATTTGTTTTTGCTTTTAAATTATTTTCCCCAGCAATTTTTAAAGCAATATCTGCAAGATTAGTATTTTCCCAAGTCCTTGATTTTTTGTTTTTAATATTGCTAGCAAAATTAATCGCAGTAGCTTTAATATCTGTTGTTTTAGAGCTATAATTTTTACTAAAACTATTAATGCTAAAAGTACCACATTTAAAAAGTTTTTCATCAAATCCAAGCCAAAGTTCTAACTTATCGCCAAAAGGAGCTCTTGCATAAAGTCCATTTAAACTGATGCTTATCTCATCACTTTCATCCTTGGCCTTATCATCAAAGCTTAGATTAATAAGATTAAGACTTATCTTTTGTGTAATATCTTTATCATTTGCTTTTATCTTAAAGCTAGGATGATTTACCATAAAGTTTCTTCCTTGTTTTCTTGAATTTCAATATTAGGCAAAATCACTTTATCTCCTGTTTTTAAAAGAGGCTCTAATTTTGGATTGGCTAATAAAACTTGATCAAAATACAAAAGCGTTCCATAATGCTTATAAACCACACTATCAAGCCTTTCATTGTTTTTTGCAATGTAAATCTCACTCATCAAAATCCCTTTGTAAATTAAGTTCAAAACTTTGTGTTAAAAAGCCACTGCCTTCTAAAAAAGCACTTTGTTTTTCGCTGATACTTAAAATCGCAAATTTTCCAAAATAAACTCCACTGGCACTACACATTGCATAGCTTTTATTTTGAGAAGCCATTTGCTTTAAAGTATCTAAATAAGTGTTTTTATCTTTACTAAGCGGTAAAGTTTTGCCACTTATTTTAATACTTTCATTTGCTTTAGCAACGCTGATTAAAGCATTATGATTATTAATACGTTCAATGCTTCTAATGCCGTATTCATAATTTTTTTCAAGCTCATCTACATTTAAAGCTTCAAACTCAAACTCACCTAAACAAAATATCATTTTAACCCCAAATTGTTGTCTGCACTTTTTTATCTGCATTTTTATTTAATGCACTTAAAACACTATTTTCAACTTCTTTTGCGAAAGCTTTTAAATCAAACACTCCATTATTTGAACTTATATTAAAAGTTCCATTAATATTTACATTGATTTCATTTTTTTTAGAAATATCACTTCTTTTGGATAAAGCGGCAATTTCAGCTTGTCTTGCTTCATGCTTTGGAGCACCTGATCTTACTATGCCATGATGGGTTCTAGAATTATCATTTTGTAAATTTTGATATTTTTCTCCATCAACTTTTTTATCATTATCACTAAAACCAAAAAAAGAGGCCACGCTTTTAGCTATATCTTTAATCTTTGCAAATGCTTTGCTTAACCATTCAAACTTAGAAGCAAACCAATTAAATAAACCACCCCATAAAGAGCTAAAAAACTCGCCAAATCCGCTAAAAACGGAACTAATTTTATCTATAAATCCAATGAAAAAGGTTTTAACTTTATCCCAGTTCATGATAACAAGCGTTGCAATGGCGGCAATTGACATTAAAACAAGCCCTATAGGGTTGGTTAAAAAAGCGATTTTTAATATATTAAAAGCAGTTCTTATAGCATTAAGCGTAAAAGCAAATTGCGCTCCTGCAATTTTTGCAACCAAAAATCCTACTTTTAAAGCACTAAGGGCCACACTAGCTATAGTTAAAGAAACTACTAAGGTACCTATAACTTTACTTAAATTTGGAAAAGCATCAATAATCTCTCTAATAAAGTTAATCAAAGATGAGATACTATCCATGACAAAGCTTAAAGCAGGTGCTAAAGCTTCGCCTATGCTTGCACTAAGATTTGCCATACTGGCACTAAGTTTTGCAAAGCTTGTGTTAGTGGAGTCTCCTAACTTTTTAAATTCATTATTTAAAGCACCCATTTTTGTATTTTTTAAAGATTTTAAAGCTTGTTCATACTTATCTGTATTGTCGACTAAATTTTGCATCATGCCTGCAGCACCCGTCCCAAAAACTGAATTTAAAAAAGAGACCATCTCATCTTTTGGTAAGGTTTTTATCTGATTTAAAAGTACTTTAACCGCACCGCTTGCATCTTGTTTAAAATAAGCACTTAGTTGTTCTGTACTAAGCCCCAAGCTTAAAAACTTGGTTTTCATATCATCACTTGCATTATTTAAATTACTCATAACGCTAGTCATTGCTTTAAAAGTTCCAATCGCTTCGCCTTCATCTTTAGTCGCACTTGCAAAAGCAGCACTTAAAGCTGCCGCACCCTCTGCACTCATACCAATAAGCTTTGCATCGCCTCCTACTTCATTCATTATCTTAGCAACACTTGAAGCACTTACATTGCTTGCTTTAGCTACACCAATTATCTTATCTCCAAGATTTTGCATATCTTTGGTATTTAATTTATAAATATTAGAAAGCTTACTCATGAAATTAATACTTTCTTCATTATTTAATTTAAAGACTTTGCTATACTTAGCACCAAGTTCGCTAAATTTTAAAAGCTCACTTTCGCTTTTTATCCCAAGCCTTGCTCCTGCTTCACCCAATTTAGTAAGCTCATTAACATTCATTCCTATATTAGAACTTAGTTTTAAAAAGTTTTTTCGTAAAAGATTTAAACTTTCATTATTTGTATTTAAAAAGGCGTTTATATTATTCATATCATCTTCAAGATTAGCACTGATTTTTACAGGCACACCGATGGCTAAAGCACTTGCGCCTTTAGCCATAAGCTCACCTTTTAAAGCACTAAATTCTTCACCTATTGCTTTAATCTTTGCCTTGGATTTTTCTAATGCATCAATACTTTTATTTAAGGCTTTTACACTTTTATTGCTTTGATCCAAATTAGCACTAAACTTTTTTAAAGCTTCAGTGTTTTTAGCAAATTCTTTAAAGCCTTTAAAGGCTAAAGATATACCAAAGCTAAGTCCTAAATCTTGCATATTTTTCCTTTTTATTGTAAAATCTATTTATGAAAAAAATAGACAATGCTTTTAATGCTAAAATCATCTTTTTAAAAAACTTTAAAATCGTTTTTAAAGCCTTTTTAACACTCGGTATTTTTGTCGCTTTTATGCTTTCTTTTTTAAGTGATGATTATTTAGCAGGTTTTGTTAATATCACTTCATTTTTTGTGCTTTTTTCTTTAATACTTTATATTGTAACCTTTATCTATTGTTTTTTTAAGCTTAAACACTCTTAGCGATTTTTAAACTGATATCTAAAAATTCAAGATAATCTTTTATGTTTAAACTCATAATTTCACTATAAGAAAAATGCAAATAATGAGCTATTAACGCAATAGCTTCATTATTCAGTGCTCCCACTGGGAGTTTGGTAATTGTTTAATTCATTGCTTAAAAGAGTAATGTCTTCAAGACTTAAATTATCAAGTTCTTCTAAACTCATATTAGTACATTCTCCTATCATATAAAAAGCTCTCGAACCTTCGCCTTTTTGCATATCCATAGAACGACGCAACATCCCAGCTGTTGGGGGATTAAATTTAACTTCATTTCCATTTGATAATTTGATTATTTTTGACATAATTTTCTCCTTATAGACTTAAATTTGCTTTTACTTTTGCCATTTTATCAATGCCATTAAATTCTAGAATAAGATTTTTTATATCAGCTAAAAATAGTCTTTTGCCATCCATTGTGATTTTTATAAAATGCACATTGATTTTTATTTCACTTGTAAATTCGCCACCTGCTACAATAGAAGGGGGAGTCATAGATGTAAATTCTCCATTTAACTCCACTACAAAAGGCACTTGTTTTCCTGATCCGCTTTGATGAATACTTGCTTTAAAAACAAGTGGGATTTTTGTTTTAGAAAAAGTATTTACTCCAAAAGCTTCAAAAGCTTGTTCTCCCATCTCACTAATTTTAAAAGAGCATTCCATTGCTTTAAATACACCCGTGCCATAATTTGCACTCAGCGCTCCTTTGCTTTCTAATACTTCTTGTTCTATAATAGGCAAAGTAATATCTCTTGCTACCCCAGCATAACCATACCCATCTATAAAACAATTTGCTTGTTCAATTACTTGAGGTACTTTATTAAACATGTTATTCTCCTTCTTTTAACTTCGCGGTGGAAGTAAATTCCACCTTACAACAAGGGATTTCATCCCCTTGACCCCTCTCTTGTGCTTTACACTCTCTTTAAGCTTGTGCTTTACACTCTCTGTGAGAAAGCCCCAAAAGCCACCTTTTACTCTGCACTAATAGTTTTAATCAAATCACTCGCCCATTCATCAGAGTAGATGAACTCTAAAGTGATTTGTTTAACGATTGGATTATTCATCATTTTTATATTTAGATAAAACTTACCAGCACTCACATTGGCATCTGTGTTTCTTTCTTCATCCCAGCTTACCTCATAGCCAATTAAAACCTTAGCTCCTTTTAAATCTCTTAGCAATTCTTCAATGCTGATTTTTATAAAATATAATTCACTTGCTTTTTTATCAATAGCCTTAAAAGCTGCTTTTTGTCCTGCTAGGGCTATACGATCAAAGGTTCTTACACGAGCTAAATCTTGCCAAATCGTATCTTCATGGCTAGTTTCCCCACCCCAAGAGCGATAACCTTCACCTAAAATACAAGTTGAAATGTGAGCATTTCTTAATCTTTCTGCATCACAATCAAAGCCATTGATAAACTCTATAAAATGTTCTGTGCCAGTAACCCCATTCATCACTCTATTTGAGTAAGAATCACTAAAGCCATATTCTTTATCCCCATCTGTATGAGCTATTAAACCTGCGATGATAGGAGATTGTGGAACATAAGCATAAGATCCCCTTGTATTTAGGATTTGAACCTGTGGCCAAGTGGCAATTAATCTTTTAGAGCTAAAAGCCTCCATTGTATTAATAGCTTCGCCAACATTTGTAGCGTAAAGATCCACAATAGCTGTGATATTCATAGAACTTGCCACACTTTCAAGCTTAGCCTTTACTCCTGCTTCATGTGAGTAATAAGGAGCAATGATTAAATCAGGGCTAAAGCCTGTTTT
>NZ_MJXM01000016.1:0-1845 GCF_001762775.1 Campylobacter sp. BCW_6464
GCTTTTAGCTAAACTCTCAAAAACAGGTAAAAAATCCTTATCAAATCCGCTAATTTCAATTTTTATAGCCATTTATATCCTTTCTTATATAATTTTTATTTTTATTATACCATAAAGGGTTTTGTTGTAAAATTGGAAAAAACTTTTTTTATATATAAAATTACATAAATAAGACAATCAAAATACAATATAAAAGATTAAAGAATAGTAAAAACGGTTTTTTAAAAAAACTAATATAAATATATGGCTAATTATATAATTAATCCTCCTCTAAGCCATCATTAATTCCTGCTTCTGCAAGTTCAAGCTGTTCTTTTTGATACACTTTATCATCTTTAAAGGCTTCAAAACTTTTTTCCCATAAAACCTTTCTTTGCTCTATATATTCTTGATCTTTACACATATTAATCCTTTTTATTTATCAGGTTTAAAACCACTATCTAAAATTATTTTTGTCATTGCACCTTTAAGTTTATCAAAACGATTTAAAGCTTGCATATTACTAACTCTAAGCAATCTTATTTTATCATCTTTTTTATAAAACACTTTAAAAACTTCATCACTTTGTTTGTGTTTTACCATATCATCTAAAGTAGGACTATCTATGAATTCATATTCTTTGGTAAAATCTTCATTTAAAACATCGAATAAATCTTGAGAAATAACCATTAGGATTAACTGGATCATAAGTATAAGAACTTACTACACATTCTCTCATAGCTTTTTGTATTTCTTCTTGGGATAATTTTTTCATAGTGTTTTTCTTTTTTCTTTCTATTATGATATAAATGACTTAATATGTAGTTATGGATTTTTATAAACTTGATTAATTTAACTTCAATTATTAAAACAACTCGCTATGAGAACCTATATTAATACATGTTAAAATAAGTTTATCATCTTGTTTTTGATAAATTAAGAGCAAATCAGGTTTTACATGACACTCTCTAAGCTCTTTAAATTCACCTTTTAGTTTATGATCTTTGTATTTTCTTTCAAGAGTTTCATTGTTAGATAAGCGATAGACTATTTCATCTACTAAGTCTTTTTCTTTTAGCGTTAGCTTCTTATAGTTTTTCTTGTATTCTTTTAAAACTCTAATTTCATATTTCACGCATAGCCTTTTTATACTCATCAAAGTTTTTAAAAGTTTCATGCTCTCCATTTTTCATTTCTTCTAAAGCCTTTTTCATAGAACTTTGTTTTTTCTCTTCTGGAGTATCACATTCTAACAAACAATAAGTAGCTTTTAGGCTTTTAGCTAAACTCTCAAAAACAGGTAAAAAATCCTTATCAAATCCGCTAATTTCAATTTTTATAGCCATTTATATCCTTTCTTATATAATTTTTATTTTTATTATACCATAAAGGGTTTTGTTGTAAAATTGGAAAAAACTTTTTTTATATATAAAATTACATAAATAAGACAATCAAAATACAATATAAAAGATTAAAGAATAGTAAAAACGGTTTTTTAAAAAAACTAATATAAATATATGGCTAATTATATAATTAATCCTCCTCTAAGCCATCATTAATTCCTGCTTCTGCAAGTTCAAGCTGTTCTTTTTGATACACTTTATCATCTTTAAAGGCTTCAAAACTTTTTTCCCATAAAACCTTTCTTTGCTCTATATATTCTTGATCTTTACACATATTAATCCTTTTTATTTATCAGGTTTAAAACCACTATCTAAAATTATTTTTGTCATTGCACCTTTAAGTTTATCAAAACGATTTAAAGCTTGCATATTACTAACTCTAAGCAATCTTATTTTATCATCTTTTTTATAAAACACTTTAAAAACTTCATCACTTTGTTTGTGTTTTACCATATCATCTAAA
>NZ_MJXM01000017.1:0-1362 GCF_001762775.1 Campylobacter sp. BCW_6464
ATTCTCCAAAGTAAAAAGGATTATTAGGAAGTTCATTTGATCCTGTAAGGAGAGTGGAGTTTAAAAAGATTTTTATATCTAAACTTTTAAAATCTATTTGATATTTTTCTTCTATGTCCTTTATATCCAAAACACTTCTATCTTTTGCAAAAATATCACAATGATTATCATAAATATGGATCAAATTTGACATAGAGATGAAAGAAGTATTGTTAGAATTATCTTGCAAATCTTGTAAATTTACTTTATCTAAGAATATGATTTTTATATTATTTGTCTTTAATACTATAGTATTGGTATTTTTATCATAAAATTGCTCTATGTTAAATACTTCGTTTAAAATTAAATTAACATCATTTTCCTTAGTATTAAAGCTTTGATTATTTAGATTATCTTGTAAGGAAATTTCTTTATTTAAATAGTCTTGGATATCTTTTATTTTTTCATTTCTTTTTTCTTTTAAAGTATTGATAGATTTATAAAGCCTTTTTCTAGCATCAAGATAGGTATCATTGAGCTTTTCTTTATCTAGGATGAAGATTTTTGTGAAAGTAGAATTATAGCCTAGATTGTTTATAGCGGTAGCTTGGGTGAAAAGATCTTCTTGATTATAATTTATAGCTATGGAATTTTCACATTGATATAAGGCTTTTAAATATGCTATGGATGAATTTTTATCTATTGTGTCTATTTCGTCATTGTTTATAAAAGCAAACCTTGTTATAAATAATTCTCTATCCATTTTTTTTCTAAATATTTAAGATAAATGAATATTATATCAAATATATTAAATTTTTGATAGTCTTTAAAGATTTTAATACATCACATACACACCCGCCATTAATATAGGATTACACACAAACCCTATAAGCCAACTTAATTTTTTGCGTTTTTCTTCTGTGCTATAACATTTAAATAAATAAGCTTGCAATAAACAAGGAAGTATAAAAAATGTGATTGTAAAAAAAAACATAGTTATACAAGTCAAAAATCCAAAATAATTATATGCTTTATATTCTTGCGGTGACAATTCTTTAGCTTCTAGAGAGCTAAGTAATGCAAGATCCCTAGAAGTTTCAATACCATAGGTAAGATAAAATATGATAACAATAGCCATAAAAAAGATAATAAAATATACTAAAAAATAAGATTTTACAAATTCTTTTATGTTAATTCTCATCCAATAATTTAAAATAGAAAAGGCAATAAGAACACTTAAAGTTGTAAGATAAAATTTTATATTAGTAAAAGCAAGAATAAATCCAAATAAACCCCAAAAAATAGAAAATGTAATATCTTCTCCCATTTAAACTCCTGTATTATAAAGCACATTATAAGCTTTATCTTTAAAATCAAGTTTAG
>NZ_MJXM01000018.1:0-1572 GCF_001762775.1 Campylobacter sp. BCW_6464
AAAACATCCCTTCTATGCTTGAAAGCATTCCTTTTCAAAGAATCTTAAGTGAAAGAAAAAACAAATTCGAAAATGCTATAGTAGTTTCTGCAGGACCTAGTTTAGCTAAACAACTTCCTTTACTTAAAGCTTATCAAGATAAAGCAGTGATTTTTTGTGCTGATGGGGCTTTAAGTATGCTTGAAAAAGAAGGCATAGTGCCTGATTATGTTACTAATTTAGATTTTACTGATCTAGCAATGAAATTTTTTCAAAATAAAGAAAATTTAAAACAAAGTATTATCGCTCTTGAGTGTGCTACACATCCTAATGTCGCGCGTAGTTTAAAGGCTGAAAATTGTATGATTATTTTAAGAAATAAAGCTCTTTATCAACGCTTCAATCTTAATGACTTTGGTTATATTGATACAGGTACTCATGTAAGTCATTTTTCTTATACCTTAGCTTTGGCTTTAGGATTTAAAAATATTATTATGATAGGGCAAGATTTGGCCTTTGATGAAGAAGGAAATTCACATTCAAAAGGTTTTGATTTTGGGGAGAAATTTAGCGGCGAAGAAAATATAGACAAACTTAAAGTCCCAGCCTATGCAGGTAAAGGTGAAGTTTTAACTCATATTGCTTGGAATGATTATCGCATAAAACTTGAATATCTTTTTGCTTGTAACAGTAAAGAAGCTAAATTTTACAATGCTACTGAAGGTGGAGCAAGGATTAATTTTACTGAAGAACTTTCCTTTAAAGAATGTTGTGAAAAACTCCTTACAAAAGAAAAACCTAAATTTGAACTTCCAAAAAGTTTAACTAAAAATAGAAGTGATAAACTCCTAGTTAAATTCAAAGAAAAAATACAAAAAGATCAAGATAATGCTAAAAGATTTTTAAATGATGCTTTAATTTTAAAACAAATTTTAGAAAATATACTCAGTAAAGATTTTATTTTACCTTTGGAATTTTTAGAAAAAGTTTATCAAAATATAGAAAATTT
This sequence comes from Campylobacter sp. BCW_6464, assembly GCF_001762775.1. NCBI lineage: Bacteria > Pseudomonadati > Campylobacterota > Epsilonproteobacteria > Campylobacterales > Campylobacteraceae > Campylobacter > Campylobacter sp. BCW_6464. Next base: position 989 of record NZ_MJXM01000018.1, read on the forward strand.
CAATCACTCTTTAGATGAAGATGAGTTTATACAGGATGGTATTTTAAAAGCAGTGATTTATGAACGAGGACTTAAGATAAGTTTGGTTTATAAAGAAAATATTTTGGATTATGCTAGTTTTATCAGTGCTTATATCAAAGCTTATTATGAATGGTTGCTTTATTTTATAGAAAAACTAGAGCAAAGAATAAATATTATCATCAATTCTTTTAAGGAAACCTAATGACCATACTAGAAAAAAACATACAAGCTTTATTAAGTGGAGTAAATGAACCCTTAGGAAATAAACTTTTAAATTTCATACAAAATAAAACTTGTTCTCGTTTTAATATAGATGAAAATTTAAATATCTATGATAAAACTCATAATGTTTTTATGTATGAAAATTTAGAAGAAGAATTAAATTTTTTCTATCAAAGTATTTTAGAAAAAACTCCTAGATATCCTTTTATATGTATTTATGGTATAGGCAATGCTTTGCTGATTAAAAATTTAGCTAAACACTATAAACATCTTTTTGTATTTGAAAGCGAAATAGAACTTTTTATCCTAGCTTTAAGTACACTGGATTTGAGTGAAGAGCT
>NZ_MJXM01000019.1:0-2691 GCF_001762775.1 Campylobacter sp. BCW_6464
TTAGATCAAGATAATACTATAAAACAAGATACACCTAGTTATTATTTTTCTCCTAAAGATGAAAGCAGTGGCAAAGGAAGACTTAGCATCTTTTATAAAAATGATGAACTTTGTTTGCTTAATTATTCTATTATAGAAAATTCTTTAAATATTAAATTAGAATGTTTAAGCAAACAAAGCTTAGAGTATAAAGACTTAATTTCAAACACTTTAAAAGAACAAAAAACCACACAAGTAGATAAAAAACAAGCTATAGCTAAACTTCATGCTCTTTTAGAAAATCAAAACCTAGAATGTATCCATGGAGGTAAAGTCATACTTAAATCAAACAAAGGAAAAACTTTTAAAGACAATAACATTCCTATAATACTAGAAAGTGATTTATTAAACTCTAGTATAGTAGCTTGTCCTAATACTATAGCAGGTGTAAGTGTTCCTTGTACTAAAGTTGTTAATGTAAAAGGATCCTTATCTCAAAAGAAAGTCAATAATGAATTTGCAATCTTACAAGAACTCATCTCAGCTTGTAAAACAGATAAAGGCTTTGCTTTAAAAGTAAGCTTTACTCCTACTAAGTTTAAATTTGATCACAGCTTTGATCCTAAAGAGGGCTTAGGAGAACAAAGTAAAAATCAAATAGAGTTAAAAGAGCCTATAATAAGACTTCATTATAAAAGTGATAGATTTCAAAAAGATAATTTACCTATCTATAATCTTTTAATCAATAATGAAAAAAAAGAACAAGATAAGGCTTTAAATGAATTTAATATAGATTTAAAAGATTTAAAAGATATAGAGGATATAAATATTCTTAATCAATTCAAACAAGACTTTAGTAAAGATTATGAATTTAAAGAATTAAATCTTAGCTTTGATACTAATTTAATCAAACTTTATTTTATTATCCCAAAAAACATTGCTAAAGTTTATAAAAGTGCTTATAAGGAATTTGAAAATAAAGATTTAGGAGTAGGGTATTTTACACAGCTACATGAGTATGATAAAATCATCAAAAATGCTTTAGAAGATAATAAAGAATTAAACGAATATCATTTTAGTTTTTTAGCTCCTGCAAAAATGCAAAATTTAAAACTTCAAATCGCACAAGGACTAGATGAAATCTTAGAAGATGAAGATAGAAAACAAGAGTTTTATGTTTGTAAGTTTGTGGTGGTAAATGGGGTTAGTGAAAACAAAATAAAAGCAAAAAATAAAGATGTAAATATAAATAATGGCACAAAATACACAAACACTACAAAAAGCAATAATATAAGTTCTAGTGAAAACAATGCTCAAGAAATCATCCCTGATAATGTTATAAGAATACAAACACAAGATGGCAGTGGGGAGTTTATTGAGATAGTATTTCCTAGTCAATTAGAACTCAATGATAAACCTTTGGAAGATGTGAGTTATACATTTGTTCCGGCTTTAAGAGGTTTATATTCAATGTTTAAAATTACAAGTAGACTTAATAGTGGTTTAACGCGACAAGAAGTAGTGAAAATTATTGAAAAACTACAAAAAGGTAGCAGTGGGAATATTCGCCTTTTGAAAAATAAAAAAGAATTAGATGAACTGTGGCAAAAATTAATAAAAAATGCCACAAAGTTAGAAGAAAAATATATTCCTATAAAAAATCATAAAATAGGACAAATTACGCAAGAAAAATTTATAAGATATAAATTGAATGATGGAATTGATATTATATACAGAACAGGTTCTGGAAGTGGGGGAGAAACAATAAATATTTATGGCAAAAATCCAAAGCTCAATAAAACTATTCATATTAAACCATAGGAATAAAAGTGAAAAGAATAAAAGTAATATATGCAATGGGTAATCCTATTTTTTCTTATAAAGAAAAAGATGATATAGGATATAAAAGTTATGAAAATTTAAGTAAAGTATTAAATAATAAACCATATTTTTCTGAAATGGATTTACTTTTAGAATATTTAAGATACACAACAAAAACAGATATTCTCTTAGCATTTGAATATTTATTATTAAAACTTATTGATGATGAATTTTTTGCAAGACATGAAATAGATGTAAATATCATTCAATTTTATAATATTGATAGTCTTAACAACACTCCTTCTTTAAATACACCCAAACCTACCTATATAAGTGAATATATTAATATCTTGGGGCAACTTTTTCTAGCAGGTTATATAGATTTTGGATCTTATTGTGATGAAGATAGAAATAAAATAGATTATCCCTCAAACTTATCTTATTATAAAGAAGATAAATATCAAGCTTGGATATATTTTAGAGATAATTTTTTTTATAAAGAAAGATTTGAAAGAAATTTGAATGATGATATTATTGTAGATGGATGTAGCACAATGTTTTCTCCCACTTCTTGGGATACACCACAATATTGGTCACAATACAATATCTGGATAGCAACAACCCCAAAAGGCACAAAATACTTCCAAGAAATCTTAGCTCCTAAATTTTACAACAAATACAAAGATTTAGAAGTTGAGATTGATGATAAGGGCAATGTGCTTAGGTGGATAGGAGAGATTAATAGAGAGACAAAAAATATTAGCAAATAAAAAATGATATAATAATACTTTATATAAGGAATCTTTTATGTTTATAAGTTCTAAAACAGAGTTAATTCAAACTATTAAAAATTTAACAATCAACAATAAAGAAGTTAAACAGATTGATTTT
>NZ_MJXM01000020.1:0-571 GCF_001762775.1 Campylobacter sp. BCW_6464
TATTTGCATTTAAATCTCCTTTAATTTATATTTTTTAATTTGATAATCCCAAAGAACTACGCCGTATCTTAAAAGTATTGCGTGTTTAGCTCTTTTCTTGATTATCCTTAAACCCTTATTGTAAGGGCAACTCCAAAACTAGCTCTTTAATGCCAAGCTTTTTAGCTAATGCTAATTCTTCTTGCATTCCCTTAGAATACTTAGCATCTTTATGATTGCTCATATAAATATAATCACTTGCTTTTAAAAGCTCTAATCCCATTTGTAAAGCTTTGTCTCTGTGTTTGTTTTCATCCAAATAACTAAATTGTAGTATGGGTGAAACAGGTGTAAAGCCTTCACATTCACGCATAATTTTTAAGCATTCTTGCTGGGCTATGCTAATAGCTTGTGCTTTTCTTTGACTTTCTCTTACAGCTAAAGCTTTGTAAGGAGAGGCTACATAAACTAATGCCATGAAATTTCCTTTCTAATAATTTTAGGGTTTTACCCTTTTTAAGTCTTCTTAAAAAAAAGACTTAAAAAGAAAAAACTTAATCAAAACCAGCGAAGCGACGCCGTTAAGGCGAGG
>NZ_MJXM01000021.1:0-2652 GCF_001762775.1 Campylobacter sp. BCW_6464
AATGAGTAATATTTTTAACAAAAGCGTAGATGAAGCTTATAGCTATTTAGAAAATAAAGGCTTAAAAATAAGCTTTAAATATCACGAAATTAAAAAACAAGCACACGATCGTGCTTTTAGTGCAGCAGGCATTATGAAAACAGATGTATTAAATGATTTGCACGAAGAATTAAAAAAAGCTATGAAAGAAGGAAGAAATTTTAATGAGTTTAAAAACAATTTAAAAGAGCTTTTAACAAGTAAAGGTTGGTATGGTAAAAAAGAAATAACAAACCCAAAAACAGGAGAAAAACGCACTATAAACATCAATGCAAATCGCTTAAAAACAATTTATCATACCAATATGCAAAGTGCTTACGCAAAAGCAAGAGCAAAACAGCTTAGCACTTATTCTTACAAAACTTACTGGGTATATAAATGTGCACTTTTAGAAGATTCAAGAAGTGAGCATAAAAAAATGCACAATTGTGCTATACACAGAGATGATCCATTTTGGAAAACATCCTTTCCGCCTAATGATTATAATTGCAAATGTAAAGTCATAGCAGTAAGCGAAAAAGAAGCAAGGGCTAAATATAAAATTTTAGAAAATCCAAAAAGCATTGCTTCTAAAAATTTTGCTTATGATAAAAGAGAAAATTCACAAATCCCAAAAGAAACTAGAATAAGCTTAGATGAGAGCTTAGAAAATTTACCAAAAATACAAAATTATGAAAATTTAAGTGATAAAGAATTAATAGATAAGGTTTATGAAGCTTTTAATGTAAAAAAAGGAGATTTGCTTGTTGATAAAATAGGAGATGTAATAAGCTTAGATGATGATTTTTTTTATGATAAAAAGAAGCAGACTACTAAAATCAAAAAACAAAATAGGCATTTTTACTTAGACTACTTTCCAAAGCTTATTAATGACCCTGATGAGATTAGATTAAGTATGGATGCTGACCCTAGATTTAAAGGCTTTACTAAAAAAACTTATATTAAGTATTTTTATGATAATGGAGTAAAAGCTCTTGTGATGGTGCTAAATCAAAAAGGCAATCAAATCAATAATAAAACCATGTTTTTAAGTGAAGATAATAGCTATTTTAAAGAGATTTTAAATCAGGGGAAAACAATTTATAAAAAACAATAATCAATCAGCGACTAAGCCCTGAGCATGATGTTCCCGCGTCGCATCTGGGTTTTGGTTTAGATAAAATCTAGTCTATCCAAACATCGCTTAAAGCGACCAAAGGGCATAATGATTGACTTTTAGACATTATAAAAAATCTTATTTTAAAGTCTGCTTAAACAAAGTCCAAAGCATATCCTTAGTTTCTTCTTCCATTGCTCTGGCTACTCTTTTGTTTATATTTAAATTTTCATCGATGGGTAAAAAAGGTCTTGCTATTACATTTTTAGAGCCAAATTGATGCACTCTGGCATACGCAAAGCCTTTATAGGTGGCATTAAGTGCTACAAAAGCTCTATCATTTTCCACTCCACTATGTAAAGAGCTTTGCATAGAGCCTGTTGCAAAAAGCTTTTTAGTATGCATGATCTTTTGTGCTTTTCTTGAATTTAATGTACTTTGCTTTAAAGGTGCCCATTTTTTAGCATTAGAGTCTTGTTCTTTTTCTAGATTTTCTTTGCTTTCTTTATAAAGTGTTTCAGCAATTATTTCTTTTAAGATAATCTGCTTTTGTTCGTTTTCTAAATTTTCACATTTCTTTAAAAGATTTTCAAGACCCTTTAATTCAAAGCGTTTCATCAAAAAGTCCTTTTTGAGTTTCTTTTATATAGTATTTTGCCCAATTGTCTACTTTTATAAGTTCAATAGACATAAAAGTGTATCCGCACTTAATACATCTTCTAAATCTTTCATTGGTGTCTGATTTTATAGTTTTTAAAACTTTAGTTTTATCATTCGCACATCTAGGACAGATCAAAATAAATCCTTTAAAAAAGCTTTTAAAGGATTATATCTATTTTTAATTATTTTTTTTAGTTTTAACAATCTTTTCTAAAACTACAAGCATTATAGTGCAGTCTTTTTTGCTAAGAGTTTCAAGAGAGTATATATCTTTTTTTAAAGTTTTTTTACAAAGTTTGTAAAAACTAAAAATAGGCATTTTTGTTTGTTTTAATAAAGCTTTTAAATAAAAAAATTGTTTATTAGAACTAGCTTTTTTAAGCATTAATCTACCCTTAAAATCAGGTACGAAGTTTATATCATCTTTAATTTTACCATCAAAAATATCAAGCAAGATTTTAAGTTCATCTATGCTTAAATCTTTTGAGCTTAAAACCTCAAATCTTAAAGCTAAAAAATCTTGCCAAGCATTATTTTCTTTATAATATAAATACTCTTTGTGCATGTGTATTTTAGCTAGAAGTTGTTTTCTAAGCATTGCTTGTTTAGGACTCATAGCAAACCTCTTATATAGAGTTCTTTTTTTAAAAAGCTTCTACTAAGCCCACTTACACGAGAGAGCTTGGCTATATTTACTTTGCCATTTTTGTGTTTATAAAAGCCATTTTCATCATTTAAAACATCTTTTAAAAGTGTTTTAAAAGCCCTTAAAGCACCATTTCTTTTACTCATCTTTTCTTTCCTTGCTAAATAAAACTTAATCAAACCCACTAATTAGTGAGTTTTGTTAAATTTTT
>NZ_MJXM01000022.1:0-3203 GCF_001762775.1 Campylobacter sp. BCW_6464
AATGAGTAATATTTTTAACAAAAGCGTAGATGAAGCTTATAGCTATTTAGAAAATAAAGGCTTAAAAATAAGCTTTAAATATCACGAAATTAAAAAACAAGCACACGATCGTGCTTTTAGTGCAGCAGGCATTATGAAAACAGATGTATTAAATGATTTGCACGAAGAATTAAAAAAAGCTATGAAAGAAGGAAGAAATTTTAATGAGTTTAAAAACAATTTAAAAGAGCTTTTAACAAGTAAAGGTTGGTATGGTAAAAAAGAAATAACAAACCCAAAAACAGGAGAAAAACGCACTATAAACATCAATGCAAATCGCTTAAAAACAATTTATCATACCAATATGCAAAGTGCTTACGCAAAAGCAAGAGCAAAACAGCTTAGCACTTATTCTTACAAAACTTACTGGGTATATAAATGTGCACTTTTAGAAGATTCAAGAAGTGAGCATAAAAAAATGCACAATTGTGCTATACACAGAGATGATCCATTTTGGAAAACATCCTTTCCGCCTAATGATTATAATTGCAAATGTAAAGTCATAGCAGTAAGCGAAAAAGAAGCAAGGGCTAAATATAAAATTTTAGAAAATCCAAAAAGCATTGCTTCTAAAAATTTTGCTTATGATAAAAGAGAAAATTCACAAATCCCAAAAGAAACTAGAATAAGCTTAGATGAGAGCTTAGAAAATTTACCAAAAATACAAAATTATGAAAATTTAAGTGATAAAGAATTAATAGATAAGGTTTATGAAGCTTTTAATGTAAAAAAAGGAGATTTACTCGTTGATAAAATAGGAGATGTAATAAGCTTAGATGATGATTTTTTCTATGATAAGAAAAAACAAATTTCTAAGATAAAAAAGAATAATCGCCACTTTTATATCGACTATCTGCCAAAGCTTGTAAAAGATCCTGATGAGATTAGATTAAGTATAGATACTGACCCTTACTACAAAGGCTTTACCAAAAAAACTTATATTAAATACTTTTATGATAATGGAGTAAAAGCTCTTGTAATGGTATTAAATCAAAAAGGCAATCAAATCAATAATAAAACTATGTTTTTAAGCGAGAACGACAAGTATTTTAAAGAAGTATTAAGTCAAGGAAAAATTGTTTATAAAAAATAATAAATTTGCAAAAAAGAAGGTGGCTAAACTCTTATAGCCAATGACCCACTGCCACATCGTGATGATACTATAAGAGCATAACAACTTATTTGCTAAAATGATTATATAAGATTTTAAGTAACTTTGCAAGTTTTACATTTTAGCTATAATTTTTTCTTTCATTGTTTTAAATTCTTCTTCAGTAATAATACCTTTATCTTTAAGATTTGATATTCTCTCTAATTCTACGGTTAAATCACTATTAGTGGTAGATATATGATTATTTGCATCAGTATTTTGAGTACACTCTCTAACAAATTCAGCCATTTCTTTGGTTTCGTTTTTTTCCATATTTTTAATTTTAGCCTTATTACCCGAAGCATAAATAACCATCTCGCCAAACATCAAGCCTGTGCTATATTCAATAGATGAAATTTTATCATAAAGAAAAGTTTCCACCTTTAAGCTAAATATTCCCTTGTCAATAAAAATCAATCTTTTATCAGTAGCTACTAGCAGTCCTGTAGCAAGATTATAAGTGCCTTGTGCTGCTTTTTTTACCTTCTCATTCTCCCATAAAATATCTGGTAAAGCTTTAATTTCTTTTCTTGAGAAAATATTTTTAGCATTTGAAAAATCAGAAATTTGACTTTGTATTTCTTCTAAACTAGGCATTTATACTCCTTTAATAAAATGCCATAGTCTATTGAAGTTTATTTTAAAGTCTGCTTAAACAAAGTCCAAAGCATATCCTTAGTTTCTTCTTCCATTGCTCTGGCTACTCTTTTGTTTATATTTAAATTTTCATCGATGGGTAAAAAAGGTCTTGCTATTACATTTTTAGAGCCAAATTGATGCACTCTGGCATACGCAAAGCCTTTATAGGTGGCATTAAGTGCTACAAAAGCTCTATCATTTTCCACTCCACTATGTAAAGAGCTTTGCATAGAGCCTGTTGCAAAAAGCTTTTTAGTATGCATGATCTTTTGTGCTTTTCTTGAATTTAATGTACTTTGCTTTAAAGGTGCCCATTTTTTAGCATTAGAGTCTTGTTCTTTTTCTAGATTTTCTTTGCTTTCTTTATAAAGTGTTTCAGCAATTATTTCTTTTAAGATAATCTGCTTTTGTTCGTTTTCTAAATTTTCACATTTCTTTAAAAGATTTTCAAGACCCTTTAATTCAAAGCGTTTCATCAAAAAGTCCTTTTTGAGTTTCTTTTATATAGTATTTTGCCCAATTGTCTACTTTTATAAGTTCAATAGACATAAAAGTGTATCCGCACTTAATACATCTTCTAAATCTTTCATTGGTGTCTGATTTTATAGTTTTTAAAACTTTAGTTTTATCATTCGCACATCTAGGACAGATCAAAATAAATCCTTTAAAAAAGCTTTTAAAGGATTATATCTATTTTTAATTATTTTTTTTAGTTTTAACAATCTTTTCTAAAACTACAAGCATTATAGTGCAGTCTTTTTTGCTAAGAGTTTCAAGAGAGTATATATCTTTTTTTAAAGTTTTTTTACAAAGTTTGTAAAAACTAAAAATAGGCATTTTTGTTTGTTTTAATAAAGCTTTTAAATAAAAAAATTGTTTATTAGAACTAGCTTTTTTAAGCATTAATCTACCCTTAAAATCAGGTACGAAGTTTATATCATCTTTAATTTTACCATCAAAAATATCAAGCAAGATTTTAAGTTCATCTATGCTTAAATCTTTTGAGCTTAAAACCTCAAATCTTAAAGCTAAAAAATCTTGCCAAGCATTATTTTCTTTATAATATAAATACTCTTTGTGCATGTGTATTTTAGCTAGAAGTTGTTTTCTAAGCATTGCTTGTTTAGGACTCATAGCAAACCTCTTATATAGAGTTCTTTTTTTAAAAAGCTTCTACTAAGCCCACTTACACGAGAGAGCTTGGCTATATTTACTTTGCCATTTTTGTGTTTATAAAAGCCATTTTCATCATTTAAAACATCTTTTAAAAGTGTTTTAAAAGCCCTTAAAGCACCATTTCTTTTACTCATCTTTTCTTTCCTTGCTAAATAAAACTTAATCAAACCCACTAATTAGTGAGTTTTGTTAAATTTTT
>NZ_MJXM01000023.1:0-26153 GCF_001762775.1 Campylobacter sp. BCW_6464
TTCTTTTTTGTGTTGTTTGTTTATTTGATAAAGTTTTTTAAATAATGCTATATACCCCCCCCCATACTTATAATTATTTCTTTGATGACTAAAGTCAATCATAACTTTGCCTAATTTATAAGCTAAATGATTTTTTATTCTTTCTATAGCTGAGTTTGGGTTTTTCATGGGGTTTCTCCTTTAAAAATGACTTTGGTTGGTTGTAAAACTATAATAATCCTCAGGCACGCCAATATCCATAAAATAATCATCAAAAATATGAGCTTTAGCTTTTAGTTTTTCATAATTTTCTTCTAAAAACTCTTCAAAAGAAAATTTTTTCTCTAAATCAAATTCATTAAAAATATCTTTAGTTAAAAGATAAATTCCACCATTGATTAAACCCTGATTTTTAAATATTTTTTCCTCAAAAGAAATCACAAAACCTTGCTCATTAACATTTACTGTGCCATATCTATCAAAATCATTCATTTGCTTTAAAACAAGGCAAATTTTACTTTTTTCTAGTTTTAATCTGCTTAAATTTATATTAAAAAAAGTATCGCCGTTTAAAACATAAGCTTCATTTTTTATAAATTTTAAAGCCTCTTTTATAGCTCCACCTGTACCAAGTGGCTCTTTTTCTATGCTGTATTTTATTTTTATGCCCAAAAATTCATCTTTAAAATATTCTTGTATCACCTCATACTTGTATGATACTGCTAAGATAATCTCTTTTATGTCTTGCTTTTTAAGATACTCAAAAATAAATTCTAAAAAAGGCTTATCATTTATCGGTGCCATAGGCTTTGGAATGTCTTTTATAACACTTTTAAGCCTTGTTCCTAAGCCACCACAAAGTATTATTGCTTGCAAGAAAAACCTTTACCGAAAAGCTCTTCTTCGACGATAGCACAAATAATATGTCCTATTAAAATATGCGCTTCTTGAATTCTTGGCGTGCAAGTTGAAGGCACTTTTATACAATAATCACAAAGCTCATTCATAGCCCCGCCACTAACTCCACTTAAGCCTATACTTATGATTTCTTTTTGCTTGCAAAGCTCTAGAGCTTTTAAGATATTTTTACTATTTCCACTTGTTGAAATGCCTATAAAAACATCTCCCTTAACTCCTTGAGCTTGCACTTGTCTAGCAAACAAATTTTCATAACCATAATCATTCCCGATAGCTGTTAATACGCTAGTATCTGTGGTAAGTGCAATGCTTGCAATACCTGGTCTATCAAAATAAAACCTACTTACAAATTCCCCTGCAATATGCTGTGCATCTGCTGCACTACCACCGTTTCCTGCTAATAAAGTTTTGTTACCATTCTTATAAGCTTTTATGACTTCTAATGAAGCATTTTTAATAAGAGCTATTAAATTCTCATCTTTTAAAATTTGCTCTTTTACTAAAATTGATTCTTGAAAATGTTCTTTTATATAGGAATTTAAATTCTCCATGATTTAACCCCCTCTTTTGTAAATGAAAAATCTTGTACATAACCTTGCTCTTTGCTTAAAGCTTTGATTAAGTTGTATTTTTTTGTAGGATCTACGAAGAAAAACATAAATCCACCTGCTCCTGCTCCACTGGTTTTACCACTATAAGCTCCATTATCTATAGCAAGTTTATAAATTCTTTCAAGCTCATCATTACTAACGATTTCTGAGATGATTTTTTTTGACTGCCAAGACTTACCTAAAATTTGCACCAAAGTATCAAAATCAGCCTTAAATAAAGCTTCTTTCATCTTGATGGCATCTTGCTTTATGGCATGCATAGCTTCTAAAGACTTTTCATCTCCAAGTTTTCCTTTTTTATGCTCTTCTATATCTTTTGCTTCTCTTGTAATATTTGTAAAATAAAGCACAGTTCTAGCTTCAAGCTCACTAGCTATCCAGTTTTTAATACGCAAAGGATTAACAATAACTCTTTTATTGTTATAAAATTCCATAAAATTAAAGCCACCAAAAGTTGCAGCATATTGATCTTGTGCTCCGCCTACTATGCCTAAATCTTCTCTTTCTATCTCATAAGCAAGTTTAGCGATTTCATATTCTCCTAAAGGTAGATTAAGCCATTCTGCAAAGGCTTTTATAACCCCTACTACCAAAGTTGAGCTTCCGCCCAAGCCACTACCACTTGGTACATCTGAGTATGTATGCAAAGAAAAACTCAAAGGTTTTTTTGTAAAATCTTTTACAATGCGATTGTAAATACTTTTACAAATATCTAATTTTCCATCATTTTCTAAACGCTCTTTACTTTCATACTCACAGTAAGAATTTGTATCAGGAGAATCAAAGATGATTTTTCCATCTTCTCTTTCGATCAAAGTACAATGTATGTATAAAGATATAGTCGCATTTAAAACATAACCTGTGTATTTATCACAATATAAATTTATATCAGTCCCCCCGCCTGCTAAACCAAGGCGAAGAGGAGTTTGCGTGCGTATGGTCTTCATCTATTTAACGGAATCCTTCCTTTTTTTATCTCATCTCTCCAATGATTTAATAGATCCTCAAACATTTTTCTAGTTGGAATTTGGGGTTTCCAATTGATATAACTTTTGATTTTTGTGTTATCAAACATTTGATAATCCGCATCAATAGGACGCAATCTTTGCTCATCTTGCTCTATTTTTATATCTTTTCTTGTAGAAAAAGATAAAAGAATTTCTATAACCTCGGGGAGCTTAAAAGCTTCTTCTCCTGCTATATTAAAAGCTTCCCCACAAGGAACTTTCCCTTTTTGACTTTCTAATGAAAGTAGATAATAAGCCCTTATAGCATCACGACAATCTTGAAAGGTTCTTACACTTGAAAGATTTCCAACCTTAACAACAGGCTCTTGATAATCCGCTTCAATTAAAGCAATTTGTTTTGCAACTGTACTTTCAAAAAACACATCAGAACGTCTTGGACCACTATGTGTTCCCATTCTTGTAACAAAGGTGCGAATGTTATAAGCTTCGCCATAAAATCTTCCCAAATAATCAGTGCCAATTTTGCTTATACTGTAAGGACTTGCACCGTGAAAAGCTGTTTCTTCATTAAGCTTAACACCTGCTTTTGCTTTACCATAAACTTCACTTGAAGAGCAAATATGCACTACAGGGTCATATCCATCTTTTGCCTTTAAAATTCTAATGTTTTCCAAAATATTTGCTGTACCTATTATGTTAGTCTGTAAAGTTTCTATAGGTATATCAAAAGAAGTTTTTGGATAAGACTGAGCTGCTAGGTGAAAAATCACATCAGGCCTTTGCCTCTCAAAAAGTTTTTGAAGACTAGAGTAATCATTTAAATCTGCATAAAAAATACTGATTCTATCTTTTTTATTGATCCTATCACTTAAATGATAGATATTATCCATAGGTTCTTGCCAACGCATCATACCTATAACATCATAGTCTGTGTTTTCTAGCAAGAAATCTGCCATTTGAGAACCAACTTGCCCTGTAAATCCTGTAATTAACGCTGTTTTTTTCATGATTTATCCTATTGTCTTATATTTTGCTCTTTTAAATACCATTTATACATCATCTTAATGCCATCTTCAAGTTCAATTTTATGTTTCCAGCCTAAAGAATGAATTTTTGAGCAATCTGTAAATTTCTGCATTACTCCATCTGGACGATTTAAATTAAAAACTAATTTTCCCTTAAATCCTACTATATTTTTGATTAATTCTGCTAATTCTTTGATAGTGATATTCTTATGTGGACCTATATTTAAATGAGTATTGATAATCTCAGTATTATCACTTTTTAAATCTTTAAAATCTATATTATTGATAATAAACAAGCAAGCGTTTGCTAAATCTTGACTATGTAAAAATTCTCTTGTCGGTTTTCCGCTACCCCAAATTTCAACATTATTCTCATCTACACCAAATTTTTTTAAATAATTCTTAGCTTCTTCAATGGAATCAAATTTTAAATCATTTAACAAGTCCTCGTATCGCTTTTCATTTAAAAGCTTGGCTAAATGCATTTTTCTTAAAATTCCAGGCAATACATGAGATTTTTCAAGATCAAATTTGTCATTATTACCATATAAATTTGTAGGAGTGATTGCTATAAAATTTGTATTGTATTGCAAATTATAACTTTCACAAAGCATCAAGCCTGAAATTTTAGCGATTGCGTAAGGTTTGTTAGTATATTCAAGATCTCCACTTAACATTTGCTCTTCACTAGTTGGCAATGTTGCATTTTTAGGGTAAACCGTAGTTGAAGCTATGAAAAGTAGCTTTTTTACTTTATGTAAATAAGCATTATGAATAACATTGCACTCTATCATTAAATTTTGATAAATAAAATCAGCACGATAAGTATTATTAGCTAGAATTCCACCCGCTTTAGCTGCTGCTAAAATAACATATTCTGGCTTTTCTCTCTCAAAAAAATCAGCCACAGCTTTTTGATTTGTTAAATCGAGCTCAAAGTGAGTTTTAAAAACAAGATTTTTATAACCTTGTTGCTTAAGTTCATTAAATATAGCACTACCAACAAGACCACTATGACCCGCTATATAAATTTTAGAATCTTTTTGCATCATTTATCCTTAAAATCTTAATGGAATTTCAGGATTAGATGGCCAAACTGGAAAATCTAAATTTTGCAAATTTCCGCATTCTTTTCTGTAATGTAAACCCTGCATTAAATTTAACTCATTTCTTCTTAGATAACTTACTTCTAAAGTAGTGCTAAAAAATAATCCCTTAGAATAAAAAATCTTTCCGTGATTATTTAAATGTGTATGTATTGGAATAAAATATTCATTAAGTTTTTTTAGTAAACTTATTCTTTTTTCAACCCCATCTTGCTCTTCAGGATTACACCCATGAAATTCAAATATAACTTGTGAAAAATATTTATTTAAAATACTTATATCAATATTTTCAAGCATATCCCATTCACAATTTTCAATATCACATTGCAAAATATTTGGCCTACTCTCATCTAAATTATTATCTTTTAAAGCTTGTGCTAAAGTAATTGTATTTTCGTTGTTTATATTGCCTATAAATTTTTTATGAAAAATAATATTTTCATGACTATAAGGACATTTTTCTATGCTAGCATCATATTCAATTACCTTAAATCCTCTTTGAGCCATTTCCAAATCCCAAGGAGAACTGTCTGAAACACCTAAAGAAAGAGCTTTCGCATCAATATTGCTCATATACCCCCCCCCATTATACATTACATAACCACCATCTCCATTACCACCAATTCTTAGTAAATCATACAAAGGCAGTTCCAAAGGTCGAATAAGATTTAAATAATTTACAATATTCCTATAACACTGCTCATTGTTATTTATGCGAATATAATTTCTATCTCTATCTTGTAATAATAGGAATAAAATTTCTTTATCTCTTTTATCAATATCTAAATTTGAAATAATATTTGACATTAAAATTTGATAAGACAATTGATTACCAACTTTAATATTAACATTTAACTCTTGTAATAATTTTTCCAATTTTTCCATATTTATCCTTTATTTTTAGTTGCTAAAATATCACGTTCTGAAAGAATAGGAGAATTTGTTGGCCAATCTATACCGATTCTTTCATCATTCCATGCATAAGTAAATTGATCAGGCGCATCGACATAATCTCCTTTATAAGCACATTTATAGTAATAAACTGCACTTTCACTAGTAACATAATGAGCATTTCCAAAACCTGCTGGCACTAAGATCATTTGCTGATTATCTTGATTTATGATGAATTTTTCATACTTTAAATAGGTTGGCGAATCTTTTCTGCAATCTACCACCACCTGATGAATTTCCCCATAAACACAAGTTGCAAGCTTATAAGTTTTTACATCGCCATGGATACCGCGGATAACATTGTGTTTTGAGTGTATAAATTTATCGTGTATAAATTTTAATCCATTTGGTAAAAGCTTATCTACAGC
This sequence comes from Campylobacter sp. BCW_6464, assembly GCF_001762775.1. Taxonomy (NCBI): domain Bacteria; kingdom Pseudomonadati; phylum Campylobacterota; class Epsilonproteobacteria; order Campylobacterales; family Campylobacteraceae; genus Campylobacter; species Campylobacter sp. BCW_6464. The sequence continues at coordinate 5,927 of NZ_MJXM01000023.1, forward strand.
CTTGCTTGTAAAAGCTGTCCAAATTTCACCTCTTAAATCTCTAAATTTATTAGGAGTTACGATATACACTCCCTTTAAAATTTTTGATTCTTGTATATTAAATTCTATTGCCATTATTTGCTTTTTTATTTTTATATTCTTTTTTAAGTTTATATAAATCAAACCAAAATTTAATATATCCACCTTTATACCAATTCTTATGAGCTTTAATCAAAATCAAACCTAATTTGTAAGAAAAATAATTTTTTATTTTTAAAGCCTCGCCATAATCACTATACATTGTAAAATTTGAAATTTTATCTATTTTTTTATGTGAAATACTTATTTTTAATAAAATAAATATAATTATTAAATAACTTAAACCTTTATATTTTACCATAACTTGTCCCAATTTATAAGATAAATGATTCTTAACTATATCTACAGCCCCAGTAGGTACAATATAATTTCGATTTAATAATAATTCAAAAAATTTCTCTATTGAAATTGCTAATTTAACATTATCTTTTTTTATTTTATCAAGATCTTCTAACAAAGCTTGTTTAATATCTGGAATTTTTAAACCTCTAATACACAAAGAATTATTAAAATCTTTAAATTTGAAATTTTGATTATACAAAGGATAACATTTAATGCCATTAAAAATAAGCCAATAATGCAATAATTGATGTGGAGAAATTTTAAGAATTGGAAAATCATTAAAAAAGAATAATCTTTTATTTAATTGAGCATATTCCCAAATCGACATCCAAAGCCTCATAGATTCTCTTGGACCAGCAAATTTTTCTCCCGCTGGACCTAAATATCCTTGCAATTCAAGTATTTCATTTGAATTCAAAACCTCCAAAGACTCTATTTTTAGTTGTCCTTCATGGTCTCTATCAGGTCTAGTAGCTACTATAAAATCATACTTAAAATTATTCTCTCTTTCATATTCGCATAGAAGTTGATAATTTCTATATATTCCATACCACATTTTGCTTCTATTAAGTTTTGTCTTATATTTCAGTTCAAATTGATCAGGATTTTCTAAACAAATTTTTTTAATATTTTTAATCTCTTTAAAATCACTTTTTTTAATATTAAAATACTTCTCTTTAGATAACTCTATAAAAACCCTTGGCATTAAAATTTTTAATCCTGTATAATTATTTCTAATTTCTAAAGGGCATTTATCAACTATATCGTTAGGGAAAAATCTTTTAATCCAATTACCGTTACCTCCGAGACCTGCCCACCTATAGGCTCTATTCCAAGAAAAAATAAATACATCTGCATTTAAAGGTTTTATAATAGTTTGTTCGAGATTTTTTAAACTTGCTATAAAATCGCCTCTCATAGCTCCAAAAATACAAACAGCAACTCTTTTCTTTGTTTGCAAATGTGTATTATTTACTAAGATTTTTTTTAATTTTTTGCTTAAAATATCATAATAACAATTTCCACCAACAGTATCTAAAAATTCCTCATGAAGTTTATTTAACATTAAAATCATAATTTTATTATTTTGAAAAAATTGCTGACATGGAAAAAAATAATCAATTAAATTTTTTATACAAAAAGCTTTTAAAATTTTATCATTACTATTTAAAACAATTTTTTCTAACAAATAAAATACGTCGTTTAAATATTTCATTTTATCATTTTGTTTTGTGATATTTAAGACCATATAAGCAGCAGTATAATCATTCTTTATTTTATATTTTTTTAAAAATAACTGCTCAATATCTTCATCTAAAATCATCCCTATTGTTTCGATTAGATCAAGCTTTGATAAACCAAAGCATTGCAAAGATTCCTTATAATCTTTTATCTTATTCAAGGCTTTTCTTAATTTTCCAACTGAAAATAAAAAGATTATATATTCCTCGAATGTATTATCTTTAATAGCATATTCATCAAATATTTTTTCCATTTGGGAAAAATTCCAAACCTGTTTGTATTGTTCTATATTTTGTTTTCTTTCTTCCTTTTCAGCAAAAAATTGTACATTATTTTTAAACCCAATAAAACTTTCATTACTAAAACTGTATACAAAATCACAGTGGTATAAAGCTTGTTTATAATTTTTCTTATAAAAATATATTTTTGATAAAACATAATTTATACTAGGATATTTAGTTATATCACATTGTTTTGACAAGGCTATAAAATTTTCTATTTCATAATTATTCACCAAACCAGCAAAAATAAAAAACAAATTTTTAAAAAATGATTCTTCATTTATAGTTAAAGCTATTTTCAAAATTTCCTCAAGCCGATATAAATCTTTTTTTAAAATATAACAATTTCCTAAATACAAACTGTAAAAAATAATATTATCTTTATAATACTCCATAGCTTTTTGAATATGATCTATGGATACCCCTACATCTAATTTTAATTCAATTGATAATAAATATAAACAAAAATACGTATATGATTTTCTTATTTTAGGAAATAAATCTAAAACATCTACATTTTTCAACAATACATCATATCTTTCTTTCGGTGTAAAATGAGTAAAAATATTTATCATTTGCGCACTACCTATCGCATGCGCAAATCTAGAAAATAATGAACTACCAGCTCTATAAATCTTTAAAGCCTTAGACATTAAAGACATTTCAAAAAAACCCATTTGAGTAATTGAATATTGTTTTCTATCTATTAAATCATCTACAATATAAATATTAATTTCAGAATTATTAATTAAATTTTTAGAAAATTTTTGAAGCTCTCTTAAAAGATATAAATCATCGCCAAATAAAACAATATTTAAATTTTGTTTTAATTCTTCTCTAATAACTTCTAAAGCTAATTCCGCTGGAAAAACTTTTAAATAACAAGCCTTTTGGTGAATTTTACTAGATTCATCACCATGTATAATATCTCCACCTCTTAAATGTAGAGCAATAAAATCTCCAATTTGACTTGAAATTTGGTTAGATAATTTTAGAATCAATTGCACAGGTTCTGAAAAATCTATCATAGAAAAACATTCTTTAAACTCCTTATGATATGTTTTCTCCTCATAATCATCAAATCCATATCCAAGAGGAGCATAATATCCCCAATTATTATGATAAGGTTTTTGCTTTAAAGATTGAATATTTCGATCTTTAAAATGAAACAATTTACCTCCGCTATTTAAATGATCGCTATAAGAATAGCTTTCTATAAATTTTTGAGAAAAAACTAATTCCTCATCATCTATCTTAAAACCAATCAAATTATCACTTTTTTGAAAATCAGTATGAACTTGTTTCCAAACATATCCAAAATCAAAACCTATTTTTCTTGCAATAACCATTCCATTAACAAAAGCATACATTCTAGAACCTAGTGCATCTTCTCTTGCGGAGATAATCAAATCTGTAACAAAAACTTCTATTTTAGATAAACTCAAACAACCACACCCATTAACACTTATTTTAATGTATCGAGTTGGCTGTTTTTGCACATCATAGATATCTTTAACATTCTCATTTTGTTTAGATAATTCTAACCAATCTTTTTGATCAGATGAAATTTCAATTTTTGGTTGTAATTCTTCTTGATTATGTAAAATTTGAAGATTATAAAATTTAATACATTTACATGGAAATATTCTTCCTAAATCAACTAAGCACCAAGGGCTTTCTTCAACTTCGGTTAGAATCCCTTCTTCATATGATTGTTTTTTATTAGAACTGCTCTTAATAATAGCTTTTGAAGCTACATTTAACATATCATTCATAACTATCACCTTTTAATAAAATATTTAATCTTGACATTATTTTCAAATTATATTGAGTATAATTAAAAATTTTATTTTCTATTTTTCCACATAAAAATCGCTCCATTCCGCTAATCAGTCCATTTGCATTATTTTCAACTATTAATCCTCCTCTATTATCTAAAACACTAACATTCCCCGGTATATCTGTAGCAACAATAGCTTTATTTAAAACTAGAGCCTCTAGTAAAGTCATAGGCTGTCCTTCGTGGTTTGAACTCATCACAAAACAATCCGCTTTTTTTAAATATGGAAAAGGATTAAAAATTCTCCCAAGTAAAAAAACTTTTTTATCCAATTTCAAATCTTTAATCAATTTTTCCAAATCTTCTTTTAATGGTCCTTCGCCTAAAATCAAAAGAAGTGTCTTTGGATATTTATCATTAATTACTTTAAAAGCCTGTATAAGCTTGGCTTGATCTTTTTCAATCGAAAGTCTAGCTATGTTTATAAAAATTTTATAATCTTTTTTAAAATACTTCTTTTCAAGTTTTTTATCTAGCTTTTCTTTTGATTTTTCTATAATATCTTCATTGTTAATCATATTTTCCAAAAAATCAAATTTAGTCTCTGTAATATTATATTTATAAGCTAAATTTTTCTTATTTTGTTCATTTGTTTGTTTTGAAACAGAAAGGATTTTTTTATAATTTTTATAGCATTTGAAATTTTGCTCAAGATAAGGAAATCTTTTCTCAAATTCCCCTTGCATGTTATTATGTAAAAAAATCAAATTATTATTTACACTAGAAAATAACTTTACCCAAAATACATTATAACCTTCAAAATTGATCACTGCTTTAAATTTTACATCTGCATACAATCTCCTAAATTCTCTTTTATAATTTTGCAAAGACCTTTCTTCATCAAGATTTTCTTTTTCTATACAAAATTCTTCTAAAGTTAAATTTAAAGATCCTACTCTAGGCAATACTTTGATATTTTTGGATACTAATTGAAATTGTTCTAATCTTTCCTTGTGAGAATAAATAGAATTAGGATCTATAGATACAAAAATATTAAAATGCGAATTTTGCAAATGATGTATTAAATTTTTGAAAGAATTTGTAATACCATTAGGTATAAATGGACCTGTATAAAATAAGATATTGTTGCAAAATTCAATATTTTTTTGAATTTCAACATTATCAAAAAATATCGATACCACTCTTTCACAAGATTTCCCATTTTCCAAACTATAAAATTTACGTTTTAATCTTGCCAAATACAAGTCATCTTTTACAAATAAATTTTCCAAGTTTAAAACTTTTTTTACTTCTTCTATTGTCTTACAAACATGATGTGTTATCTCGTCTACATCAAAATACAGTCCTCTTTCTTGTTTATAATGCTCATAATCATACACATAGCAAATAATAGGTCTTTCCAAAACCATAAAATCAAACATTACAGAAGAGTAGTCTGTAATCAAAACATCTACAATAGACAACAACTCATTTATTTCTATATAAGATGAAATTAAAACATCCTTAAATAATTTACTTTCAAAAAGATGTTTGATTTCATGATGAACCGATAATAAAACTTTAAAATTACTTTTTTTGAGCTCTAAAATATCTCGTTTTAAGCGTTCAAAGTCAAAATACTGAGTATTTAAACCACCTCTCCAAGTTGGCGCATAAAGTAAAACTTTTTGACTCTCTTCAATACCTAGTTTTTGTTTTAATTTAGCATTTTGTTTTAATGATAAATCAACCCTTGGATATCCCGTTAAAACAGATTGTCCTTGAAATAAATCTTTAATTTCATAGTCATTTTCTAAAATATCCTTTGTATATAAATTTGGATGAATTAGGTGTGTAGCATGTAAAAAATTTCGTTGCACATTAGCATGCTCCATAAAACCAGATTTTATCTTTTTACCCAAATATTTAATTGGTATACCATGCCAAGTATTTAAATATTTCTGTTCTTCTTTTCTGATAAAATATTCAGGAAAAGTGACATTATTAATCAAATATTTTACACTTGCCAAATATTTGAGATATAAATCACTACCTCTTTTAATGCAAATAACATTTTTCATTTTTTTAAATTTATTTTTGACAATACTTAAATCATTAACCACCCATATGTGAGTAAAATCTTTAAAAGTATTTTGCTCTAAAAGATATAAAAATATTGCATAAGGATTACACGACATTGACTTTCCATGAAAACTCTCATACAAAATCATATTGTCTATAATTTTTAAGTTTTTATAACATTCAGTATAAAAAACTCTTCTTCTAAGATTTTTATCCTTTAGAATATCTTCAGATAACCCATAAGGTTGATTTTGAATAATTTGAGATTGTAATAATATTTCGCTTAACTTTTTATATTCTTGTAAAATATGTAAACATTTACATAAACGAAAATATAAAAATGGGCGATGAGTATTGCTTCTTTTTATTGTATTTTCATAATAAATACTAGCTTCTTCATATTTAGCCATTTTTTCTAAAACAATACCTAGTCTATAGTGAAAATTGCATTCTTGATAATTTAGCTCTAAAGCTTTTTTATAATATTTTTCAGCTTCTTGGTAGTTAAATAATTTTTCAAAACTATAAGCTATGTTATATAATAACACATCATTGCATGAGTTTTTAACATATTTATAAAAATCTAAATAAGCCTTATTTGCTTCTTCCCAACACTTATTACTTTGATGAAATATTCCTATTCCTAAAATTTTTGAATTTAAATCATCATCATATTTAATTGCATTTGCATATAAATATTTTATTAATTTAGAATCTGTTTGTCCGTCACGCTCATAACAAAAACCGGCTTTGTAATATAAGTGTGAATCTTTTGTTTTGCTATGTTTTATAGCCAATTCATAATATTTTGCCGCTTCTTGATATCTTCTCATATTTTCAAGAACTAATGCTAAATCTTTATATATAAAAAAATTACCACCTTTTTTTTGCATATACTTTTTTAAATCTTCTACCTCTTTCCACCATAATTTTTGCGGAATAGAAATCATAGAATTTAAATGATTTTCCGTTTGTTTCAACTGTATATTCCAAGAAATTTTAGAAGGACATAATATCAAAGCTTTAGCTATATATTCATTAGCTTCTTTCCATTCACACAATTTAAAATAACACATACCGAGCTTAAAATAAACCTGTGCATTATTATTCTTTTTTTCTATAATTTTTATAAAGAAACATTTAGCCTGTGAAAATTTTTTTTTATGATATAACCATACGCCACAAATATAATAAAACAAAAAAAACATTCTTAATTCTCCCTAGATTTATATTTTTTTAATAAGTCTAAAATTGTATTTTTGTAATCTATCGCATATTGCTTCATTAAAAGATGATATAAATGCAATATAAAATTATTTTCGTTAAAAATTACCGCATTTGGAGTATCTAGAATATTATCAAAATTTTTTTTTGAAATTCTCCAATCGCCATAATTTTCACTTAAATAACGATCATATTCTTTAAAACCAAAATATTCTTTGCCTAAAAAATCATACTTAATCAAATCAAAAGTTGAGTTATACCATTTAACAGCAGATCCTAAATGATAATGCTTGCAACCATCTTTATAGTGAATAAAAATATCAATCAATATACCATTGATATGTTTAAGCTTAATCCCACCTTTCCATTTTGGATCATGAATATAGAAAGTACCATATTGTTCTAAAGCTATTTTTAATTCATTGCTAAAATCTTCTTCCCAAACCCCAACATCAATATCATAATCATTTGATATAAAATTCTTTTCCCTAATACAACCTAAAAAAGTACCACTGACTAAAAAAAACTTTATATTTAATAAATTAAAAACATTAGATAAATCTTCCAAAGCCATCAAGGCATCATATTTTGAAAAGTATTTTTTTTTAGTATTTTTTAAAGAAAATTTTTCATACAGCTTTAATGAATTTTTTAGATAATGCTCAGCTATATCATAAGCTTCAATGCTAGCTGCGGCACTAGATATATATTTTTGAATTTCAATCTTTGTACTAATATTTCTTTTTTTTTCTATATATTTTAAATACAATTTTTCCATATTTTTAAGATCTATCTTAGTATTAACGAACTTGCTCATTAACATCCATATTTTTAAACGATTAGATTGCTGTTGAATTTTTTCTAATTCATATAAAGCTTTGGTTTTATCACCCAATAAATATAATAATTGTATTTTAAGCAATTTACCATCTATATTTAAAGGATATTTTTCTAAAAATAAATCGATATAATTTAAAGCTTTTTTATACTCAGCATAAAAAAAATAAAATTCAGCTTGATAATAAAAAATTGTCTTCATATTTACTTTGGATAAATAACTACACAATTTTAAAAAAATATAATGTCTACTTTTCTTCTGCATTAAATATATCAAAACCATATGCAACAAAATCACATGCAAACACCCCTTTTTGCTTTCACGAAAGCTTTTGCGAAATATACCTTTTAAATTCATAATTTAATTCTCTCAATAATTTCTGTTGTTGAAATACTTGGAGTTCTTTCAAAATAAATTACATCACAAATATCATTAAAGCAATCAAATTTACCCTTCCAATCATCTCCCATAACTAAAATATTTGCTTGGTATTTTAAAAGATAATCTCTTTTTAATTCCAATGATTCCTCTAAAAATACACAAGACACGCATTTTAATGAAGATATTATATTTAATCTCTCTTGCTCGCTGTATATAGGATAACGATGCTTTTTAGCAAAATTTAAAGAATCTGATGATACACCAACAATTAATTTATCTCCAAGAGATGCAGCTCTTTCTAAAATCCTTAAATGACCATAATGAAACAAATCAAAAGTACCAAAAGTTATTACATTTTTCACTATACCCTCCCTATCGCATAAAGTTGAATGATACCTACAATCTTGTTTTCTTTAGATACAATAATTTCTTTGATTTTGTGTTTTAGCATGATCTCCTCTGCTTCACTTGCCATAGCATCAGCATCAACTACTTTAGGATTTGTACTCATGATTTCTTTGGCCTTAAAACCAAACCTTGGTTTATCGCTTGTCTTTAAAGCACGACGCAAATCTCCATCAGTGATGATACCAACCAATTTTTCATTTTCAAGCACTATGCAAAGTCCTAGCTTTCCACTAGTCATCACATCAACAAGATCGTTAAATTCAGTATCAGGATGCACTATAGGAAGGTTACTTGAAACCATAAGATCTTTTACCTTGGTTAAAAGCTTACGCCCCAAACTTCCCCCTGGATGAAAAAGGGCAAAATCATCAGGCTTGAAATTTCTTACCTTCATCAAAGCAGCAGCTAAAGCATCACCCATAACCAAAGTTGCCGTTGTCGAAGACATAGGAGCAAGCTGTAAAGGACAAGCTTCCTTTTCCACGGCTATATTTAAAAATATATCACTTTGCTTTACAAGGGTGGAATTTTTTTTACCACACATTACTATAAGTGGAATTTTGCGCTTTTTTATAGCAGGAATAATTTTTAAAATTTCTTCAGTTTCTCCTGAATTTGAAATAGCAATTAAAACATCTTCGGAAGTTAACATTCCAAGATCTCCATGCAAAGCCTCTCCTGGATGGATGAAAAAGCTTGGCGTTCCTGTGCTTGCTAAAGTAGCTGCTATTTTAGCGCCTATATGACCTGATTTACCCATACCACTAACTATACAACGCCCTTTAGTATTTAGCATCAAATTTACAGCTTGATTGAAATTTTCATCTAAATTTTTAGTCAAATCTAAAATAGCTTGCACTTCTTTTTCAAAGACTTCTTTGGCTATTTCAAGAGTATTCATTTTTAAACCTTAAAAATTAAGCACAACATTGGTTGCAATAGCAATTTGATAAAGAATTTGAGTTAACATTGAAAAAATTTGCAAATTCTCACTATCTACTTTTGGCAATACCAACACGGAATCGCCTGGTTTTATATCTATACCACTATGATATTTTTCAGCTTTTCCATTGCTTCGTATCACCAAAACTTTTGAAGTATCCGCTCTTTCTCCATAACCTCCTGCAAGATTGATATAATATCTTAAATCTTTTCCTTTATCATACACAAAAGCCCCAGGTAAAGAAACCTCGCCTTGAACTATGATGAGATTATTCTTACTTGGTACATTAATAGTATCACCATCTTCTAAAATAACCGAATTATAAGACTTTGGATTATCGATGACAATTTGACCCTTAGGCTCTACTTGCTTAGCTCTTTGGATAAATTCTAAAATCGTTTTTGCTTGTTGAGCTCTTATAGCTGCACCTTGAGCTGTAACAGAACTGCTAGTTAAAGCTAGAGTTTCAAGCTCTTTAAGCTGAGCATTGATAAGTTCTTTTTGAGTTCTAGCTACACTTTTTCTAAATACTTGTAAAGCTTGCATGTTTGATTGCGGATTAGCCTTGATTAGTTTAGAAATATCTTCTAAAGTCGTTCCTTTACCCACAACCAAAGTTTTTAAACCATTATGCTCACCATTTACACTTATAGTTATATTTTCAGAAACATACTCAGGGTGAAATTCTACCTCATCTCCCGTTCTAAGTAAAACTTTTGAAAATTGCATTTTATTATAAGCGCTGACATCAAGTTTATGATCTTCACCATAACTTTTTACGATAGCATTAGTTACGATAGGTTTAGCACCTGATACTCTAGCCAAGTCAGCTAAAGTTTTAATATCATTTGAAAGTTCAAAACGAAAAGGTCTTTGCACATCACCGTTAACAAAAGCGTAATTTTGAACATTTCCTACTAAGATAACATCTCCACTTCTAAAAGGAAAAAGATCCATTTGCCCTTTTAACAAAAAATCATATAAATCGATATTTTTTATCACGCTGTTATTGCGCAAAATTTGAATATCTCTAAAACTTCCATATTCTAAATTTATACCTCCTGCTTTATCAAGATACTGAATCACCGAATCCGAACTAAGTCCTTGGTAAAGTCCTGGAGCATTAACGCTTCCTGTTACAAAAACACTGACATTTTGATAAGCATTCATATCTGCATAAACAAAAACATTGCTTTTATAGATTTTATTAACACGTGCTTTTATAACACTTACAAGGGCACTATTTTTCACACCTAGCAAATTTACAGCTCCTACTTTAGGGATAAAAATATTTCCTTGAGAATCCACCACTAAAACTTGCGAAAACTCAACAGCTCCCCAAATTTTAAGACTGATTTGATCACCGACTGCGATCTTATAATCTGGGTTATAAACTCTTTGATTGTAATTTTTAAAATTTCCATTAAAAAGATGAGCGCCAAATACTAAAATTTGATGAATTTTTGTAAGATTATTTTCTTTATTTGCTATATCATAATTTGAGCTTAAATTTTGATCTATACTAGTTGTAGCAGAACCTTGATCTTCCGCTGAAATGATTTGTGAAACATCCACGGCTCCAAAACATAAAATACAACTAAAAAATAAAATTAATATTTTTTTCATTTTAATACTTATGCTCCTCTATTATCATTTTAATAAATTTAACAATCCCAAAAATCAAAGATAATACAATAAATGCTGTTAAAATATCATAAATTCTTTCAGGATATTTTGCGCTTTCTGGAATATCTGGACTTTGGATGATGACAAGTTGTTTTATTTTTCTTAATGCTTCTATTCTAGCACTTTCATAAGCTTTTAAAGCTGCTTCATAAGCTTTTTGCGCAAAAGTAGCTTCTATAGTTAAATCTTGAAATTTAGCAGCCAAATCATTAAGCTTTTGAGAAGAATTGTTAGCTGAAATTTTAGATTTTTCCCTTAAAAGTTGTTTTTTAATCGCTTCAATTTCTGCTTTAAGTGCTACTACTTCAGGTGCTGCATCATTCATATAGCTTTGTAAAGTTAAAAGTTTAGCTTCTTTTTGAGCTAGATTAGCCTCAATTTGTGCAACCAAACTTGCTTTAGTTTCAGCTTGCTTTAAAGGGTCAAAAACTCCATATTTATTTTGAAAAGCAATCAAATCATTTTGTGCTTTTTGATATCGTTCTTTGTATTTTTGTACTTCATTTTCAGCAAAAGCCATTTGCTCTCTAGCTGCTTTATGAGAGATTTCGTTGATAAACTTTTCGCTTTCTTGCATAATAGTTTGAGCAATCAAATGAGCTGATTTAGGTGTAAAACCCTCTACTTCTACCTGCAAAAGCTTAGTAGTTTCATCCATATAAAGTTTTACACGATTTTGATAATATTTCAAATAAGACTCTTTGGAACTTGAATCCCAAATTTTAAAAGGCAAATCTATATGTTGTTCTTGATAAAGACTTTTAAGCTTGATTTTTTCATCTAAAATCTTTAACATATCACTTGATTCTATATAACCTTTTAGATAATTTAAATCTTCACTTGCTGTAGAAGTGCTACTAAGCAAAGACAAGATTCCACTTGTTTGAACACTTTCTCCACTTGTTGACCTAACATCTAAAATCATCGTGCTTACATATCTTGGTGCTGCAATCAATGTATAATAAATCACAACAAAAATCATTATAAACCAAACAATTTTAAAAGAATCAAATATGCTTAAATCTTTGATTTTTTCTAATAAAGTTTTATTTTTTTCCATTAAGCTTTTCCTTGATATACAGCTATTCCTTCATCTACATCATCATAAACCGTAATTTGTCCATTTTTCATATAAATTATTTTATCACACCATTCTTTAATTTCAGCTACATTATGAGATACCATAATCACTTTTGATTTGCTTAATCTTTCTCTATATAATTTCACACTTTTTTCCCTAAAAGCAGGATCTCCAACAGCTCCTGCTTCATCAATTAAATAATAATCAAAATCAAAGGCCATACTAAGTCCAAAAGCTATCCTAGCACTCATTCCCGAAGAATAAGTCTTCATAGGCTCATCAAAAAATTTTCCTATTTCAGCAAAATCTTCTACAAATTTTACTTTTTCTTGAAGTTCTTTACCCTTATAACCATATACTCTAGCTACAAATTTAGCATTATCTCTAGCAGTTAAAGAACCTTGAAAAGCTCCGTTTAAACCCAAAGGCCAAGATAATTTTTTATTAGTAATTATCTTGCCACTATCAGGAAGCTCTGCTCCGCTTAAAAGTCTCATGAGAGTAGACTTGCCTGCGCCATTATATCCCATTAAACCTATACTACAATTTTCAGGAAATTCGAAAGTAAAATTTTTAAAAACATAATGCCTTCCACCACTAAATAAAGGATAAGATTTTGTTAGATTAATTAACTTTATCATTCTTTTTTTGCCGCCGTTAGAGCTTGTCTATTATAGTAGTAAATAAAAAGCCCTATAAATAAAACAAGTAAAATCCAAAATATAGCATAAAAATAACTATATTCATCTTGCAAAGGATAATTCTCAAAAAAATTAAATCTTAAAAGCTCCATTATGTGAAGTAAAGGATTATAATAAAATATATCAAGTAAAGGACGAGGAGTTAACCAAGTGGGAAATATAATCCCAGAACTCCAATAAAATACTATACTAAAATAAGCTAATAAAGTTCTTAAAGGCTCTACAAAATGCCAAACAATAGCAAAACAAATCCCCAAAGCAAAAGCTGAACATATAAGCAAAAAAATACAAAATAAAACACCGAGTAAATGGATAGGAAATATATCAAGTCTAAAGAACCACCCTGCAAAAAAAAGCACAGTGATAAAAATCACAAAATAAATACAAAATTCAAGCAAAGTTCTAGCAATAAATACATGTATAGGCTTTACAGGTTTATAGGCAAATAAAGATAAATTTGCCCCTATTCCATTCATAAGTTGAGTAACTATACTTCTAAACATAAAAAAAGGCATAATGCCTGAAATCAAAAACATAAAAATAGAAATTCCCTCAGGCATAACTTGATGATGATATTCCCTAATAACAGTTCCTATAATAGTCACCAAAAGCACAACACTCATAGGCTCTCCAACTACCCATATATATCCAAGATACCTATTTTTTCCAAATCTAGTTTTTAACTCTCTAAAAAATAAAGCGTGAATTACATTGAACATTTATTTTCTATACCTAACAATTTACATAAACTATAATCATAACTCATTTTTTTAAACAAAATCATAAAAATTTATTTTTTACAAAACTCAAGTTTTTTACTAAGTCCTAAAGCATTGTTAGTAAATTTAAGCCAAAAAAGCCCTAAGGCATAAATTTTTGCACTTTTATCAAGTTTAGCAAAGGGGAATTTAGAAAAATAAATTTTCATTTGCTCCTTGTTTGCAATTTTAAACTCGGCCTTAGCTTGCACACCTTTTAAAAAGGCTATTTTACTTTCTTTGGCTATATTAAGTGCTATACTTGAATTTTCACTAGCTAATCTTATATGCTTAGTATCTTCATGAGAAGCGATAATAAAAGCTAAATTCTTCTCATCAAAAACATAAAAAGCACTAGCTGTATAAACACCTTTTTCATCAATCATAGCCCAAGATAAAAGCTGCTCATTTTTTATAAATTCTAAAATTCTTTCATCCATATTGTAAAAATTATACTAAAATATTTTTAAAAATAACCGATTATAATTTTATAAACTATAAATATAAGGGGAAGAAATGCAAATTGATGCTAGCAAAAACCAAAGTTTTTCGATGGAATATACAACAAAAAGTGGCAAACATTTAGCCTTATCTATGTATGACAATCAAAGCGTAAGTTATGCAAATAATGAAGAAGGTAAAACTCTTAATCTTAAACGTCAGTATGGCTTTAGCTTTACTTTTGAAGGCTCTAAGCTCACACAAAATGATCTTGATGAGATTAAAAATGCTATGAAAGAAGTTGAACCTATGATCAAAGACTTTTTAGCAAATTCTAAAGTCGGAGAGTTAAAACCAAAAGAAATTATAGAATCAGCTATGCAAATGGCAAATGTTCTACCAACACCAAATGATGAAAACCATCAAAATGCTATTATGAATAATTTTACAAATAAACTCAGTGATTTACTAAAACAAAATCAAACAGATGATAAAGATATCAATGCTTCTATGCTTGAAGATAGTAAAAAACTTCTTGATGAAGTTTTAGAACAAATGAAAAAACAACTTGAAAAAGCCAAGGAAAATCAAGATAAGACAGATGATAGTTTAAATCTTTACGCTTAAACCATATAATATTAAAAAATTATTAAGGAGTTTTTAAATGACAAATATCGAAATTTTAGAAAATATGCTCAAACTCCAACAAAAACTCAACGACGAAACAAACGGCTTAAATTGGGAAAATGGCTATACTAAAGAAGGAAAACTGATCAGTTGGAGACGCTGTATTTATATGGAATGTGCAGAACTTATAGACTCTTTTGCATGGAAACATTGGAAAAACATTTCAAGTCCGACAAATTGGGAAAATGTGCGTATAGAGATTGTTGATATTTGGCATTTTATTTTAAGTCTTTTGCTTGAAGAGTATCGCAATAAAAACGGTAAAGATTTCAAAGCTATAGCTACAGAAGTCAATGCTGTAAGCGTGTTTCAGGATTTTTGCAAAGAAGAAGAACATCCTAATGAAAGTGATATTTATGGCATTTTAAACGATATAGAGCTTATTATCCACAAATGCAGTGGCTTTGGATTTAATCTTGGAGAATTGCTTTCAACCTATTTTACCCTAGCTATTAAATGTGGGCTAAATCTTGAAATTCTTTATAAAACCTACATAGGTAAAAATGTTTTAAATATCTTTAGACAAAACAATGGTTACAAAGATGGTAGCTATAAAAAAACTTGGAACGGCAAAGAAGACAATGAAGTTTTAGCTCAAATTTTAGAACAAGAGCTTGATTTTGATACTATTTATAAAAAACTAGAAGAATGCTATAAAAAGGCATAATTTGGATATTTTAAAACTTGCGATCAAGGATTTTTTAAGTCTTAAATTTTTAAAATTTGCTTTAATTCCTTTGATTTTTAGCCTTGTACTAATGCTTTTTTTAGGAGTACTTGGCTTTTCGGCTTTGCTGGATTATTTCAATTCTTTATTTAGCGTTGGAGAGGATTCGTTTTGGGCGTGGTTTTATGCCCTTCATTTTGTGCAAATTTTAACCACCATCATAAGCTTTTTATTTTCAGGTTTTATTGTTGTTTTTGCTTCGGTTTTTTTAGCCCTTTTTATCACTTCTTTTCTTACCTCTTTTATCGTTAAAGAAATCAACCAAAAATATTACCATTATGATAATACAAACGAAGTTTCAACTCTAAAAACTATCTTTGAAATTTTTAAAATTTTTATAAAATTTATAGGGATTTTTTTACTTTGTACTTTAGCTTTATTCTTACCTTTTATCAATATTTTTGTATATTATCTTGCTTTTTATTATCTCTTTCACAAACTTTTAATGATTGATGTTACAAGCACGATTTTAGACAAAGAAAGTTTTAAAAATTTTCATTCTGATTTTTCGCCTTTAGAGTTTAAATTTAGCACTCTTTGTTTTTATCTACTCTCATCAGTGCCACTTTTAGGACTTTTTTTGCAAGTGTTTTTTGTGATTTTTCTCACACATTTAAGCTATCAAAGAATTTTAAAACTAAAAGCTAAGGCTTGAAATATCGATTTTATGATTATATAAATAAGCTCTTAAAAGCTTTGGAATTTTAGCTATTCTGCACTCTTCTTTAAAATTTTTAGGTAATTTTTGACAAGTTTCATACTCAAAAACAATAGCTTGTTCGTTTTTATATACAAGTGCTATTTTACCACCTAAAACACAATCGCCCTTTAAAAACTCCTTTCTTTGTGCCGTACTTAAAAGTAAACCTTTCATTTTCACCGCTCTAGCGATCAAGCTTTCATTTTTAGGGCAAATAAGAAGCCCTTGAATTTCTTTGATATTTTCAAAATCATAAAGTTTTTTCCTATCTTCATCAAGATAAAAAAAGCTTCTTTTTAAACCCTGATGAAATTTACTCACAAAGACATTAGAGAAATTTTTTCTTATATAATTTCTAAAATATTTTTCATTTTCATTACTTTCATCATGGAAATAAAAAATATCTTTTTCTTTTAAAAAAGATGAAATTTCATCTTTACTTATAAAAAGCAAAGGGCGTAACAGTGTATAATTTGAGCGTTTTTCACACTCTTGCATACCTAAAATTTCAGCCAAACCTGCCCCACGAGAAAGTTGCATCAAAAACCATTCAAATTGATCGTTTAAATGATGAGCTAAGATAAGATGATCATAATCTTGCTCAAGACAAATTTTTTCAAAAAAATCATAGCGAAAATCTCTAGCTTTTTTTTCAAAATTACTTTGAAATTTAGGAGCGTATTCTATGAAAAATTTTTTATGAAATTTCAAAGCAAGTTCTTTAGCTTTTAACTCTTCTAAATCACTATTTTTTCTAGTTTTGTAATTGATCATCACAAGATCAAAGTCGATCTTTTCTTGCATTAAAAGATAAAAAAGCGCACTAGAATCACTTCCATAAGAAAAAGCGAGTAAATTTTTACCCTTTTTTAAAAGGGATAAAATTTCATCTTTAATTTGCATCTACTTTTCTTAAAGCCTTAGCAAGGAGCTTTTTATCAAGGTTTTGTAAAATTTCGCATTCATAAATTTGCCCCATTTCTAAATTTCCACATTCGCTTTCATTAATAAGAATTTCCCCATCAATCTCTCTATCCCATCTTAAATCTTTAGCTGCGATAAAAAACCCTCCCTCGCTACTTTCTCCTGTGCAAACTACCAAACGCTTTTGCCCTACTTCTTTTTCAAAACTTTTTTCTATGACTTCATCAACAATTTTTTCTATGATTTTAAGCCTTTTATTGATCACTTTAAAAGGCACTTGCTCCATATCAAAAGCAGCCGTATCTTCTTCCTTAGAATACGCAAAAACACTCACTCTATCAAAACCAAAGTCTTTAACAAACTCACAAAGCTCTTCAAAATCCGCCTCACTTTCACCTGGATGTCCTACGATAAAGCCCGTGCGTAAAAAACTATTTGGCGCACTTTTCATTAAATTTAGCATTTCTTTAAGTCTTGTGCTATTTGCCCCACGCTTCATGATTTTAAGCATATTATCACTTATGTGCTGTAAAGGCATATCAAAATAATTTACAAAAATTTCAGAAGCTATAATGCGTTTGATCAAAGCTTCACTCGCACTCGTAGGATAAAGATATAAAATTCTAGCTGCTCTTATGCCTTTGATTTTTTCAACCTCATCGATTAAGCGTATAAGCCCATCTTTTTCACCCTTGTCAAACAAATAAGAACTCGTATCTTGTGCAATAAAAGAAAAATCCTTATAACCTCTAGCTACCAAATCTTTAAGCTCAGCTATAATGCTACTTATTTCGCGAGATTTTAACTTGCCTTTAAAACTTGGGATGGCACAAAAAGAGCATTTTTGATTACAACCTTCGGCGATTTTTATAAAAGCATGAGAATTTGAACCTGTGATAATGCGTTTGGAATTTTCACTCTGCAAATAAGTCGAATTTGAAAATAAATTTGTTTTTTTGAGTATCATTTCATCGATTCTTTCATAATCACCCACACCTGTGAAAAGATCAACCTCAGGAAGTTCTTTCATAAGTTCTTCTCGGTAACGCTGCATCAAACAACCCGTAACCACCAAAAGAGAATCTTTTTTTCTTTGTTCGTGCAAATCCAAAATCGCATTAATGCTTTCTTTTTTTGCGCTATCGATAAAACCACAGGTATTTACGATCAAAACATCGGCTTTACTTGGCTCATCGCAAAGTTCATAAGCACTAAGGCGTCCTAGCATGATCTCACTATCGACTAAATTTTTATTACAACCTAAAGACATAAGATAAAGTTTTGACATTTTTCTCGCTTTTTAAATTTTTTGATAAAATAATTTCTTAAAATCATATCAAAATAATAATTAGGAAAAATTTATGAATGAAAAAAATGTAGTTTTATTAGGCGAAAGTCATTTCGCATTTAAAAATGGGATAACTCAAGGAATTCTAGATACCGGATTTAAGTGTTTTAATCTATCTTTAGGCGGAACTCCAAGTTTACAAAATTTATATGAGTTAATCAGAAATAAAAAACTTTTAGAAAATGCGGATTTAATTATTACAGGATCAAATACTCATGATATTGCACAATATAATTCTATCGATTTATTTCCAAAAAGCTATCAAGTGATGAATTGGCTTTACAAAGAATTATATTTTTTAAAGAAAAAAATTATTTGTTTTATTGCTCCAACACCTCAAAAATAGTTGAATAAAAACTGTGTAAAATATGTAAATACACTCTATATAAAATTAGCAATTAAATACGGATTTAATGTAATTAACGCAAATAAAAACATTTAGAATCTTCATATAGCTTAATACAAAGAGATGAAGCTCATGATTTTGATTTTATAATGAGAGAACTTGGGAGAAATATAGCAAATAATATTGAAAATTTTTCTTTTCCAAAAAAATAAATATTATAAATGATAATCCACAATTTTATTTTTATCCAATTGAAAAAGCAATAAATTTAAATTTCGCTAATTTCAAATTCAAACAAAGTTGGTTATGCAGTGAAAAAGTTTATTGCATAAAAAGTAAAGAAATTATTAGTTTTAATAAAAATACTTTTAATCTAAATTTATTAGGAATTCATCTTTGGAATGATTCAGGTATTTGTGAAATTCAAATTAAAAATCCAAAAGATCAAATTTTCAATCGAAGTTTGGATTATAATTTCTCATACTTTTTTGACATATACGATAGACAATTTAAATTCACTAATAATACTAAAATTTTAAATAATGGGGTAAACAATATTAACCTCATCTCTTTCTTTCTAGCTTCTCCTGAAGGTAACTACCATACCGAAGAAATAGATTTTGAAGCTTTAACTAATGAAAATATAATAATACCAAAAGAATATGATTTTAACCATCTTATACCTCCTATAGAGCTTTATAAAGAAATTATAGATGAGTATTGCGCTGTAATGGATCCAAGAAAATTAGCTCCTTTACAAAATCAAATCAAAGAAAAAGACAATATTATTTTTACTTTAACTCAAGAAAAACAAAATTTACTCAATGAAAAAAACAATCTTGAAAATAAACTCAACTCCATCCCTATTAAAAAACAACGTTTAGAATTAGCCAATCTAGAACAAGATTTAATTATTAAAAAATTAGAAAGTAAAAAACTTGCTAAATCTTTGGGTATAAAAATGAGCATAATAAATCCTAAAATTACTTTTATTCAAGCTAATTCAGCTAAAGCTCGTATACAAAACCACTTATCTTATAAACTAGGACAAACTTTGATAGAAAATTCAAAAAGTATATTAGGATATATAAGAATACCTTATGTATTATCATATATAAAAGATAAACATAAATTTGAACAAAAAGCCTATGAAGAAAAAATAAAAGAAAATCCAAATTTAGCTTTACCTCCTTTAGAAACTTATCCTGATTATAATGAAGCTTTAAAAG
>NZ_MJXM01000024.1:0-53832 GCF_001762775.1 Campylobacter sp. BCW_6464
TGCCAAAAAAGAAATAGTAGCTAAAGATAAAACTATTTTTTTAGAATTTAAACAGGGTTCTTTAATCCCCCCCCCCGCCGTAGACACCTTGCTTAAAATAATATTTTTACTCAAATATTTTTCTCCTTCCTTATTTAAAATGATTTATTTTGAAATTAATTTCATATTTTTTATTTTTTAATAATAATATAAAATATAAAAATAAAATAGCGGAATATTAAAATATTTAAACTTAAAGTATAATTAAATACTGATTATTATAAAACTATATGGTTTGAATTTAAATTTTATTTTATAAAAAAATTTATTTAATGGGAGTAAATTTATATGAAATGTTGTAAATATTTTTGTGGTGTTTATAAATTTTATTTAAAATTATCATCTTTAGTTTTTATATTCTAGATAAAATTTAAAATTTTTGATTTTATATTTTTTAGATATTTTATCTATAAATTAGCTATACTTAACCAAGTATCACAATGTATTATTTCATCACAAGTCGCATAAGATGCAAGTCCTCACCTTGTGTGATTTTATATTCTATACTTTCACATTTAGGACACTTAAAAACATTTTCTTCTAAAATGCTTGTTTGATCGCATTTTAAGCATAAAATTTCAAGCGGGGCAAGTTCTATAAAAAGTTTAGCATTTTTACAAATATTTGAGTTTTCTTTAAAAGTTTCAAAACAACGCTTAAAAAGATCTACTTCTATACCGCTTAAACGCCCGATTTTTACATAAATTTCTTGCACATTGTAAGCCTTATTGTTTAAGGCATTTTCTTCGCAAAGTTCGATTAAAGATTCTACTATACTTAATTCGTGCATTAGCAAATTCTTGGTAAAAGTTCGCCTTTAGGGCTTTCTAAAAAGCGTTTTGCCCCATAAGCGTTTTGTAAAATCACGCGTGCTTTTTTCTCTTCTAAAACTTCTCCTATAATACTCGCATTTACATTGTATTTTTTTAGAATTTCTAAGGCTTTTAATTCATCTTCTTTTTCCACGCAAAGTATGAAAGTGCCTTCATTTGCAAGCTCATAAGCTTCATAACCAAAAAGCTCACAAAGTCCTAAAACCTCATCTTGAACGATGATTTTTTCTTCAAAGATTAAAAGATCATTTCCGCTTTGCTTTGCCCACTCATTTAAAACCGCACTAAGCCCCCCGCGAGTAGCATCTCTCATAGCTACAACCTTTATATCATTTTCTAAAAGCTCTAAAACCTCTTTATCTAAAGCCTTGCAATCGCTTTTAATATCGGCTTCTAGCTCATTTCTTTTGATTAAAACACTAGCTCCATGCCTTCCTATATCACCTGAAAGAAGTATGCTAAGCCCTGCTTTGATATTTTTACTTTCTTTTTTAGAAATAATTTCACCTAGGGCCGTAGTGTTGATATAAATTTCATCTGCTTTACCCTTAGGAACGACTTTAGTATCGCCACAAACTAACATGACTCCACATTTTTCACATTCTTCTTTAATGCTTTTTAAAATGTGTTCTAGTTTTTCTAGCTCAAAACCTTCTTCTAAGATAAGTCCTAAGCTTAGATATTTTGGCTTAGCACCTACCATCAAAACATCGTTAATAGAACCACAAACACAAAGTTTGCCTATATTAACCTCTTCATCTAAAAAAATCGGACTTAAAACAAAAGAATCCGTGCTTAAAGCCAAATTTCCTAAAATCGCCGCATCATTATTTGCGTTTAAAATTTCATTATCAAAGATCTTAAAAAGCTTAGTTAAAAGCTCGTTCATCTCTTCTCCACCACCTCCGTGAGCTAAGAAAATATTTTTCATACATTCACCTTTGAGTATTTATAATACGCCGCACAAGCACCCTCACCAGAAACCATGCAACTTCCTATAGGACTTCTTGGCGTGCAAGCCTTACCAAAAACTTTACAATCATAAGGCTTGGCCAAACCTCTTAAAATTTGTCCGCAAATACAGGCTTTGCTTTCATTTTTACTTTGCACCGCACAATCAAATTTTTTACTTGCATCATAGGCGCTAAATTCTTCTTTTAGCTCCAAACCTCCATCTTTAATAAGTCCTAAGCCACGAAATTCAAAATCACACACTCTAAAGTATTTTTTTACTAAATTTTGCGCTTTAACATTGCCTTCTTTACTTACGGCTCTTTTGTATTGATTATACACTTTAAAAGTGCCTTCATTGCTTTGTTTTATGATATTTAACACACTTTCTAAAATATCAACTGGCTCAAAACCACTCACTGCTATAGGGGTTTTAAACTTTGCTGCTAAAGGCTCATAAATACCATAACCTGTAATCACACTCACATGAGAAGGGCCTAAAAAAGCATTGATTTTTACATTTTCATCATTCATAATCGCTTCTATAGGTGCTGGAACTGTGATATGATTGATATGAAAAAAGACATTATTTATTTTCTCTTCTATAACCTTTTGAAGAAGTAAAGCACTCATAGGCGTAGTGGTTTCAAAGCCTATAGCAAAAAAGATGATATTTTTATTTAAATTTTGCTTAGCGATTTCTAAAACCTCAAGCGGAGAATAAAGTGCTCTAACATCAGCCCCTTTAGCTCTTAAATCCAGTAAAGAAATTTCACTTCCAGGCACTCTTAAAAGATCTCCTAAAGTGCAAAAAATCGTATCTTTCATAGAGGCTAGTTTAATGGCTGTATCAATGCGAACTCTTGGCATAACACAAACAGGACATCCTGGCCCATGGATGAAGTTAATTTCCTTTGGCAAAATAGAAGGCAGGGCATATTTCATAATACTATGCGTATGCCCACCGCAAATTTCCATGATGTTAATAGGATTTTTAAGTTCTTGTTCTATGAGTTTTTTTAAAGCTAAAATACTTTCTTTATCTCTAAATTCATCGATGAAATTCATTTAAAACCCAAATCTCCCTCATCGCTTTTTATCTCTCCGCTATTCATTTTTTCTACTATTTCTTGATAGGTTTTAATGCTTTCTAGTGCAGCTTCTTTGTCGATTTTTTCCATAGCAACGCCTACATGGATTAAGACATAATCGCCTTGTTTTAAAGGCTCATCAATCAAATCCAAATTAACTTTTCTTTTCACACCTAAAGTTTGCACTAAAGCATTGTTTAACTCATCGATTTCTAAAATTTCAGAAGGTATGGATAAACACATTAAAAAAGCTCCTTTTTAAGTTTAAGCACCTTATACCAAAGCTCCATATTGGTGCCATTTTTTGCATCAAGAGTGATAATATCTGCTCTAGGATTTAATTCTTTAATCAACCTAGTCGCCTCTTTAACATCAAAATCAAAATGATGAGCCAAATCTGCCTTTGTGATTAAAACTATATCAGCCTTTTTGAATATCACAGGATATTTTTGCGGTTTATCACTTCCTTCGGTTACCGAAAGCAAAACCACATTTAAATGCTCTCCTAAATCATAGCTTGCAGGACAAACTAAATTTCCAACATTTTCTATAAAAAGCAAATCCACATCATCAATTGCCAAATGATGCAAAGCCTCATGCACCATAAAAGCATCCAAATGGCAGCTTTGCCCTGTAGTGATTTGATATGCCAAAGCTCCGGCATTTTTTACTCTTAGAGCGTCATTATTGGTTTCTAAATCCCCTTCAATCACAGCGATTTTAAGCTCATTTTTCAAAGCCTTAATCGTGCTTTCTAAAAGCGTAGTTTTTCCACTACCTGGAGAACTCATTAAATTGATACAAAGCGTGTTAGCTTCATTAAAATGTGCCCTATTGTGCTTAGCTTCTTCATCATTTTTGCTTAAAATTTTAGAAATCACTTCTATGGTTTTACTTTCTTTTAAACTTGGATTTTCATGGTGGTGATCATGATGATGATCGTGCGTATGGCTTGAATTTATAGAACAGCCGCAATCTTTACACATTTTCTTTCCTTATATATTTTTTGTTTCATTTTAACCTTAAAAGCATTAAAAAATTATGAGTTTTTAGAATATTTGCTTTATTTTTCTAAATTTAAAAAATGCACCATTTGTCCTAAGGCTATGGAGCTATCATTGCAAGGATATTTTAAAGGTACAAAAAAATCAAAATTTTTAGCTTTTAAAATTTCAAGTAAGATTTTGTTTTGAAAAACTCCTCCACTTAAAAGCACTTTTAAATCATAATCTTTGCTAAAATCTATGATAAAATTTGCTAAGGCATTAAACATACCTGTAATTGCCTTAGTTTTTTCATCTTGCAAAGCCCCTAGGATTAAATTTTTAAAATTAACCTGCCCTTTTTCTACAAAAAGCTTGTAAGAAAAATCAAGATTTTTATCATAAAAAGCTTCACACATTAAGCCAACTTGAGCTTCATAAGAACTTTTTTCTAAGTTAAAAACAATACTTCCAAAAGCATCGATAATGCGTCCTAAAGAGCTTGTTTGTAAGTTAGATTGAGAATAAATTTTTTTAAGATTTTCAAGTTTGATTTTTGGAATTTTTGCTAAAAACTCCTTAGCCTTATCTTCTAAATCATAATGAAAAATAAGACTTAGAGCCAAATTTTGTATATTTTTAATATCACTATTTATAAGAGTGAAATTTTCAAAATGTGCAATTCTTTCATATTCTTTTAAATTTCCTACAAAAACTTCTCCACCCCAAATTTTGCCATCTTCGCCATAACCTGTTCCATCACAAATAAAAGCTAAAGCCTTTTCATCTTTTGCAAAATTTTCTTCGTATTCAAAATAAGCCGCACAAAAATGCGCATAATGATGAGAAATTTTAATCCTTTCTTCAAATTCTTTTGCATAGCTAAAATGCGGGTGTTTATCGCACAAAATCGCATCAAATTTCAAATCATAATTTTGTTTAAAAAATTCTAAAAGTTTAAAAAATCTCTCATGTACATCAAGACTTTTCAAATCCCCTATATAAGGAGAAATTAAAAGTTTATTTTCATAAAAAATCACAAATTCATTTTTAAGCTCCGCACCCAAAGCTAAAAAAGTGCCTTTTTTATTAAAATTTCTTTCCAAATAAAAAGGATTTAAACCCCTTGAAGTACGCAAAAACATAGTTTTACCATTTACCACTTGAGCTATGCTATCATCACTTGCGTTGATAATTTCTCTATCATAATCCAAATAAAAATCAAAAACTTTATCAAGTTTTTGACACAAATTAAACTCATCTTTAATGATACTTTCTCCGCTTAAATTTGCACTTGTTGCCACAAGGCTTCCTTTAAAATACTCAAAAAGCAAAAGATGTAAAGGCGTATAAGCTAGCATAATACCGATTTTATCAACATCAGGTGCGATTAAAGAAAAGGCTTTTTTTGCCTTTAAAATCACAATAGGAGCTAAAACCCCACCAAGCAAAGCCTCTTCTTTTTCATCTATAAAGGCAAGTTCTTTAGCACTTTGTAAATCTTTACACATCAAAGCAAAGGGTTTTTTAGGGCGATTTTTTCTAAGTCTTAGAGTTTTTAAAGCTTCTTCATTAAAAGCATCGCACATGAGATGAAAACCGCCCATGCCTTTAATGGCTAAAATTTTACCTTCCTTTAAAAACTTCGCACTTTGCATAAAAGCTTCTTGATCTTTGGCTAAAATTTCACCCTTTGGATTTTTAAGAAAAACATTGATTTTACACTTAGGACAACTGATGGGCTGGGCATGAAAACGCCTATTTTTAGGATCTACGTATTCGCTTTTACAAAACTCACACATCAATAATTCTTGCATGGAAGTATTAATCCTATCATAAGGAAGACTTTTTATAATACTAAAGCGTGGCCCACAATGTGTGCAAGTGATAAAAGGATATAAAAAGCGTGGATTTTTTTCATCAAAAAATTCTTTTTTACACTCCTTACAAAGCGCAAAATCACTTAACATAGGCGTGCTTTTTGTATTCTCTAAAGAAGGAGTAATGCTAAAATTCTCATAGTTTGAAATAGAAATTTGCGTCATTATAAGCTTATCTATTCTTGCTAAAGGTGGAAGATGATTTTTTAAATTTTCTATGAAATTTTCACATTCTTTTTGAGCACAAGCAAGGATGATTTCTACCCCAAAACCATCATTTCTTACCTCTCCAAAAAGCTTTGATTTCAAAGCTAGTTCATAAACTAAAGGGCGAAAACCCACCCCTTGCACCAAGCCTGAAATTTTGATCTTATACCCTAAGTGGCACATCGCTTAACTGACAATTTTTAAGATGTTTTAAAGTATTTTTAAGCAAAGATTTATGTTCAAACAAAGAGCCACTTATAAGCGCTAAGTCGCTTTGCTTTTTCTCTCTTAATTCATCATAAGTATCACGTAAGAAATAAGCCAAACTCTCAACCGCTCCATAAGCGATATTAGCACTATCCACACCTGCTAACATAAAACTCATAGTAGATCTTAAAGTTCTTGTATAATCAAAACTTTTATCTTCTTTCAAGCGATAATCAATCTTTACTCCACGAGGCATTTTTGATTCATCAGCAATTTTTAAAAGCTCACTAGCACTCTCTTGTAAATTTTTACCCAAATTTAGCACTCTGCCTACCAAGCCAAGCAAGGAATAAAAATTGTTTTGAAGCTCAAAATTTTCATCTAAAAGAGGAAATTCCTTGCTAAAATTTTCTAAAAGCCTTGCACCAATTTCATCTTTTTTAATCTCTTCATAAAGTTCTTTGCTGTGTTTTGGTAAGCAAAGTTTAAGCAAATTAAGCTCTTTGTTAATAAGCAAAATATCTTCATAATCTTTGCTAAGCTCTAAAATAAAAGCTTTTTCTTTATAACGGCTTACAAGATAAGAAATTCTTGCCATATTTTTATCTTCTTTAGAAAAAATAAGCTCTCTTGCCTTAGCATTGATAAATTCAAAGCCTTCCAAAACCACCACTTGCTCATCTAAAACACTGATATAAAAATCTTTTTGATATTCTTCTATTTTTTTTACGCTTAAAAATTTATATTCATTTTCAAAAAGTTTTAAACCTAAAGCAAAGCAAAACAAATCTCTAGCAAGTCTGATTTTAAAATCATTAAAATCAAGATTGTGATTTTTTCTAAACATGGCATTAAGTCTTAGCTTCATCAAAGGTTTTTCTAAACTTGCAAGAAGTTTTAAATTTTCATTTGAACAAACAAAAACTGAATTTATAGCCTTAATATCACAAGGAAGTAAAAAATCTCCTATAAATTCGTTCTTAAACAAAGAAAATTCATAAATGCCATTTTTATCTTTTAAATAAATCTTTTTTTCTTGACTTAACAAATCAAAGGCAAGATTTAAAAAAGTATTGAAATTTTCTTCATTGATTTTTTCAAATTCTGATAAATTGCTTGAAAATTCACACTCACAAAACACGCCCCACTCGTTTTTGTTTAAAAGTTTTTTTTCTTGATAGGCATTAGAATTTAAATGAGTAATATAAGAAAATCTTGAAAATTCTTTATCCTCTGACATACAAGGGTTAAAATCCTGCCCCGCTTTTACATCAAATTTTTTCAAAAAAACACTATGACTCATGAAATTTAAAGAATCACAAAAAGTCTTTAAATTTTCTTCATCTGCATCAATAGAAAAATGATAAATATTTTCTTCTTTGCTAAGGGTGTAGTTATAATTTTTCGCATAAAAACGCAATAAATATTCAAAAATATTATTATCTGCATTATAAATAAAATCAAAATTCAAAGTCATATTATGCCTTTTTTGAAAAATAAACTATAAATATAACATTTTTAACTTAAAAATTCTTTCTCTCTTTGTCTAAAATCGCTCATAAAATGCTCCATAAAAGCGTAAAATTCTTTGCTGTGATTGGGGAATTTTAAGTGGCTTATTTCATGCAAAATCACATATTCAATAGCCCTTAAACTCTTTTGAATGAGTTTTAAATTTAAGTTAATATAAGCTTTATTGTGATTACATGAACCCCAACGCGTTTTCATATTTTTAATGCTTAAATGCGTGTAAAATAAACCTGTTTTTTGGCTCCATTTTTTAAGATAAAAAGTAAAAATCTTTTTGGCATTTTGTCTTAAAAATAAATCTAATTTTGCTTTATTTTGACAAAGAATTTTATCTTTATCAAAATAAGTTTTTTTAGCATTTTCATCAAATATAATTTTATATTTTTTAGCTAAAAAGATTAATTCATCATCTTTTAAAACTTTTTTTTCAAATCTTTTTTTTGCCTCATTTATCCAAGAACTTGATTTATCTAAAAACTCATAAACACTTTTAAAAGTGCAAAAATAAGGAATGCTAAGAACAAATTCACCCCTTTCATTTAGCCTTAATCTTAAAGTTTTTATGCGTTTTTTAGAATAAAAATAACACTCATCTTTATAAGTAAATGATTTTAAACTAGAGCTTTGCCTTGCCATTTTTTGCTTTTCCATCTGTATGAATTTACCATTCCACGCAAAAACTCATCCGCACAAAATCCTATCCAAACCCCTAAAATTCCAAGATTAAAATGAAAACAAAGCACATAACCCACAGGCAAAGATACTCCCATCATAAAAACAAGTCCGCTAAAAAATGGAAACTTAGCATCGCCACTTGCACGTAAGGAATTAACCATGACTATATTGAAAGTTCGTGAAA
Source organism: Campylobacter sp. BCW_6464 (assembly GCF_001762775.1). Lineage (NCBI taxonomy): Bacteria > Pseudomonadati > Campylobacterota > Epsilonproteobacteria > Campylobacterales > Campylobacteraceae > Campylobacter > Campylobacter sp. BCW_6464. Next base: position 8,581 of record NZ_MJXM01000024.1, read on the forward strand.
TTTCAAGAAAGATTGAAAGGGCAAATAAAGGTATCATTAAATTTTTTAACTCTTCTTTAAGTCCTAAAATTTGCATAGTAAAATCTTGGCAAAGATAATTCAAAAGTGCCACTAAAGCACTTGCCACCACACTAAAATACAAAGCACGCCAAGCATGTTTATAAGCGATATTTTCATATCTAGCACCGACTAATTTACCTACTATGATTTCATTAGCTATGCTTGTAGCTTGTCCTATAAGCATGATAAGCATTGAAATTTGAAAATAAATCGTTTGCACACTCAAACTTGCTTCGCCTAAGCTTGCTACAAAAGCAAAAGCTATAGTGTATTGGACTATCCACAAAAGATTTTCCCCTGCTGAAAATCCACCTATATTTAAAACCTTTTTTAATACCTCTTTTTCAAGTTTTATCATTTCTTTGATTTTAAGATGAATTTTAAGTTTATAAAAAAGTATCACAAGTAAAGCCACTATAGCAACAATACGAGCAAAAATATTACTAAGCCCCACTCCAAAAAGTTCTGATTTTGTATGATGCAAAACATAATAATTTCCACAAATCACCACTATATCCATCAAAAAGCCTATAAGCATGACCCAATAAGCCATATTATAAACCCTTACAATAGCAGCTAAAACAATTCCTATGGCATCAAAAAACAAACAAATTGCAAGCATATGCAAGTAAATTTCACTATCTTTGAGCAATTCTTGTGGGATTTTTAAAAGATAAAGCAAATACTTCCCATGCCATAAAATAAGCGCGCCACACACAAAGCCTAAAAGTGCATTTAAAAACAAACTTTGATGAATCACTTTTCTTGCTAAAACATGATCTTTTGCACCAATAGCCTGAGCTATCACCACACTACAACCCACACTTAAAAATGAAAAAATAGTGATAAAAAGATCTAAAATTTGATTTCCAGCCCCCATAGCACCGACAAGAAAATTAGAATAATGCGACACCATAGCGGTATTGATAATCACGGTTAAATACTTAGAAAGCAAGTCCCAAAATATAGGAAAACTAAGCCTTGTTAAAGAGAGTTGTTTTTTTGCCATAATTAATGCCTTACAAAGATAAAAGGCAAATTTTAACAAATTTTTCTTAAAATAAAAAACCGCTAAAAAGCGGCTTTATTATCCAAAAGCACCGCTTAGATAAGCCTTGGTTTTTTCTTGTTTTGGATTTTCAAAAAATTCTTTACTTTCACCAAATTCTATAAGCTCTCCAAGGTGAAAAAATGCAGTATAATCAGCCACGCGTTTGCCTTGTTGCATGTTATGCGTTACCATAATCATAGAAAGATTATGACTTAATTCTTTTAAAAGCTCTTCTATAACACCTGAGCTAATAGGATCAAGTGCGGAAGTTGGCTCATCTAAAAGCAAGAGCTTAGGTTTTATCGCTAAAGCTCTTGCGATACAAAGGCGTTGTTGTTGTCCGCCTGAAAGAGCTAGAGCATTTTGCTTTAATTTATCTTTAACCTCTTCAAAAAGTCCTACTTTTTGCAAACAATCCACCACCAAAGCTTCTTCTTCATCTTTATTTTTAATCATACCATGAAGTTTTGGTGCATAAGAGATATTTTCATAAATGCTTTTTACAAAAACATTAGGTTGTTGAAAAACCATGCCTACATTTTTACGCAAAGCTACTACATCTTGATTTTTAACATCTTTTCCTTCAATTTCTACCAAACCATCGATTTTTGCGATTTTATCATTCATTCTGTTAAAACAACGCAAAAAAGTGGATTTACCGCATCCTGAAGCACCGATGAGTGCGGTAATTTTGTTTTGTTCTATTTGCATATTGATATCAAATAAAGCTTGTTTTTTTCCATAAAATAAATTTAAATTTGTTGTTTTTGCTATCACTTTAATTTTCCTTGAAAATATTTTCTTAATAATATCGCACTAAGATTTAACACGACTAAAAGTCCTAAAAGCACAATAATACCCGCTGCTGTTCTTTCTAAAAATGCACGCTCTGGCATAGCTGACCATGAGTAAATTTGAGCAGGCAAAACGCTAGTTGGATCAAAAATCGAACTAGCTACATCAGGGATAAATGCTATCATACCGATAATCATCAAAGGTGCAGTCTCGCCTATAGCCCCAGCTAAAGTCAAAATAGAACCTGTTAAAATCATAGGCATAGCCAAAGGCAACATAATACCTTTTACCATTTGAACCTTTGTCATACCTAAGGCATAAGCAGCATTTTTCATGTTAATGTCCACACTTTTTAAAGCCGCTTTGGTTGAAACAATGATAATAGGTAAACTCATGATCGCCAAAGTAAGCCCACCCACTAAAGCACTTGATCGAGGCATTCCAAAAAGATTGATAAACACTCCAAGTCCTAAAAGTCCAAACAAGATACTTGGAATACTTGCAAGGTTGTTAATACACACTTCTATAAAATGTGTAAATAAATTTTGCGGTGCAAATTCTTCTAAATAAATTGCTGCTGCAACGCCTATAGGAACACTCACAACCATACAAACAAGCATAACAAGCAAAGTCCCTACAACTGAAGATAAAATTCCTGAATTTTCAGGAGATTTTGAGTCCCCATTTAAAAAGAAATTGCTATTAAATTTAAGCTCTATATCGCCTTTTTGCACAAGATCATCGACTAAAGTTCTTTGTTTTTCACTAAGGCGATTATATTTTTGCTTCATATATTGATCCACTTCTGAATTTGCCAAAAGCCAAGTTTTTTCAGTGATTTGCCCTGTTCTTATTTTTCTTTGCTCAGCACGAGATAAAAGATCATAAACAGGAGAATTTCTATTAGCCTCTACAAAAATATAAGTTTGCTTAAAAGCTCCAATTCCAAGATAACCCACACTTCCTAAAAAGATACAAAGAAAAATTAAATTAATATAAAGCCCCATTTTACAAAGTCTTTTAAAAGACTTTGAAGCTTTTTGTCTTTTTTTAAAAAGTTTTTTCATAAATTTTTCCTTTTGTGAAAGCGATTGATGAGATAAACGCTAAACATATTGATGATTAAAGTGATGATAAAAAGCACCAAACCTAAAGAAAAAGCACTCAAAGCTAAAGAACTATCAAAAGCTTGATCTCCGCTTAAAGCTTCTACGATTTTTACCGTTACTGTTGTCATATCTTCTAAAAAATTCATCGTTAAATTTGGACGCAAAGAAGCTGCCATTACCACTATCATAGTTTCGCCTAAGGCTCTTGAAAGTCCTAAAAGACAAGCTGCAACTATACCAGGAATAGCCTCAGGTAAAATCACAGCAAAAACCACTTCTTTTTTTGTCATACCTAAAGCATAAGCGCCATTAATCCTTTTCTCGCTTACTGCTTCAATGCAATCTTGAGATAACGAAGCCACTATAGGCACTATCATGATCCCCATGATAAAACCTGCGCCTAAAGCACTTTGAAAACTTGCTTGTATGCCAAATAAAGAAAAAAACCACACTATAAAAGGCGCTACGACTATAGCTGCAAAAAATCCAAAAACAACAGTAGGAATCCCTGCAATGATTTCTAAAATAGGTTTTAAGTAATTTTTAGATTTTTTGCCAGCAAAAACACCTAAATATATAGCACACATAACCCCTAAAGGTAAAGCCGTTAGCATAGCAATCAATGAAATATAAAAAGTTCCCCAAAAAAGCGATAGCGCTCCAAAAACACCTTGTTTGCTCGTGCCATCTGCATTCATAAAAGCTGCATCAGCTGCCCACTGACTTGAGAATAAAAAGGTAGCAACACTTTCTTTTTGAAAGAATTTTAAAGCTTCAATTAAAATTGTAAGCATGATAGCAAAGCTTACTATCACGCTTACAAAAGCACATAAAAAAAGTGCAAATTTGATTATTTTTTCTTTTAGCAAAGTTTTTCCTTAAAAAACTTTTCCAGCTTTTACAAGCTCATCATTTAAAATTTTTCTATCTTCTATATGTTTTTGAGAAGCTTTTAATTTATCATCGCTTAAAGGAACAAGTCCTATTTTTTCAAGTTCTCCGCCACTTTTTGCCAAATCATCACTCATGTAAATTTTTGCAAAATCAAAGGCTTCTTTTGGATTTTTCTTAGCATTGATATAAATAAACAAGCTTCTTGCAAGTTCGTATTTTTCATCTGCAATATTTTCTTCACTTGGTGTAACACCATCGATAGTAGCGACATTGATTTTATCTGAGTTGCTCACTAAAAAGCTATAACCAAAAATTCCAAAAGCATCTTTATCAATAGTAAGTTTTGAAACGATTAGATTATCATTTTCACCGCTTGGGATATAAGCACCATCTTGACGCAAAGTTTTATACTCGCCTTTATACTCAGGAATTTTTTTAGACACATCACTCATAACAAGCTCTTCTATAGTATCTCTTGTTCCTGAACTTGATGGTGGACCATAAACACTAATTTTACGATTTGGTAAATTTTTATTGATTTGATTCCAGTTTGTATAAGGATTTGGTATAAGTTTTCCATTTTGTGGAATTTCTTTTGCCAATGCTAAGAAAAGTTCTTTTTTTGTGATATTTAATGGAGCATTGGTTTTATTTTGAGCTAAAACTATACCATCATAACCTATCATAATCCCTACTATATCAGTTACTCCTGCTTTTTTGCAAGTTTCAAATTCACTTAATTTCATAGGTCTTGAAGCATTAGAAATATCAGTAGTTCCTTCGCAAAATACCTTAAATCCACCCCCTGTTCCCAAGCTCTCTACTATAGGAGTTTTTGTATTTTTAATCGAAGCGTATTCTTCAGCTACAAAAGAAGTAAAAGGATACACAGTCGATGAACCTGCGATTTTTAAATCTGCTGCATTTAAAGCACCACAAAGCGCAAAACTTGCCACACTTAAAGATAGAATTTTTTTCATTTTTTCTCCTTAACTTTAAAAAAAGTAATGGAAGTTTAAAAAAACTTGGAAACATTTTGGAAACATTTTTTATTTTGCATTTTTCTTAAATATAATTTTTAACTATCAAAAAATTTAGCTTGTTTTTAAAAAAATAATATATCATTATAAAACATTTTAAATTTTAATAAGGAGATAAGAATGCTTTCTAAAGAAGTTGTAAAATTACTCAATGAACAAATAAACAAAGAAATGTATGCAGCGAACTTATATCTTAGTATGAGCTCTTGGTGCTATGAAAACAGTCTTGATGGAGCTGGAGCCTTCTTGTTTGCACATGCAAGCGAAGAAAGCGATCATGCCAAAAAGCTTATCACTTATCTTAATGAAACAGATTCTCATGTAGAGCTTCAAGAAGTAAAACAGCCTGAACAAAATTTCAAATCCTTGCTTGATGTTTTTGAAAAAACCTATGAACATGAGCAATTTATCACAAAATCAATCAATACTTTAGTTGAACACATGCTAACACATAAAGACTATTCTACTTTTAATTTCTTACAATGGTATGTAAGCGAACAACACGAAGAAGAAGCACTTTTCCGTGGTATAGTTGACAAGATTAAATTAATCGGAGAACACGGAAATGGACTTTATTTAGCTGATCAATACATCAAAAATATTGCATTAAGCAGAAAAAAATAATCTTTGCCCTACTATGGGCAAATCTCGCTTTGGATTGAAGGTATGACTTATTTTTCTTTAGAATTTAGTATCTTAATGATAGCTTTTTTTGCTATTTATTGGACTTTTAAAAATGATTACAAAATACAAAATATTTTAATTTTAATTTTCTCTTATATTATTTATATTTTAATCAATCCTTATTTCGCCTTGGTTTTATTTATATACACCTTTTTTATACACTATTTTGCCTTGCTTATTTTTGTGCGTCGCAAGCGTTATATTTTCGCTACTTGTATGGCTTTTATTGTTTTAAATTTATGTTTTTTTAAATACTTTCCTAGCATCAAAGGAAGTATTGATGAGATATTAGATTTTTTCGGTTTAGAATTTTTAAATATTGATTTAGTATTTCCAATAGGAATTAGTTTTTATACCTTTACTTCTATCACTTATCTTGTAGAAGTTTACCAAAAACGCCGTTTAGAAAGCTTTTTAAATTTAGCAACCTTCTTATCATTTTTTCCAACACTACTTTCAGGGCCTATTATGCGAAGTTCTTTTTTCTTTGAACAAGCCTATCAAAAACGCGAATTTAAACATGCAAATTTAATCATCATCTTGCTTGTTTTTGGTATAGTTAAAAAAGTTTTAATAGCCAATTACCTTGGAATTTATGCTAAAAGTATTTTAGACTTTCCACAATCTTATAATTTCATACAACTTTTAAGCGCAATTTACGCCTATGCGATTCAAATATACTGCGATTTTAGCGGATATGTTGATTTAGTTTGTGCTTTTGCTTTAATGTTAGGTTTTACCCTTCCACCTAACTTTAACATGCCTTATCTTGCAAAAAATCTAAAAGATTTTTGGGCTAGATGGCATATCAGTCTTTCAACCTTTATAAGAGATTATATCTATATACCTTTAGGGGGCAATAGAAAAGGAATGCCACGCACTATAGTTAATATACTCATCGCTTTTATACTTTCAGGTATATGGCATGGCAATACACTTGCTTTTATTGTTTGGGGTTTATTGCATGGCATTGGCATAGTTTTTATACATTTGCTAGCTTTAAGCAAATTTAGTTTACAAAAAATTCCAGCTTTAGGAAGATTTTTAACCTTTCAATTTGTATGTTTTACTTGGATTTTCTTTTATTATAGCAAAAATCTAGAAGATGCAATAGAATATTTTAAAGCTTGTTATTATAATTTCTTCCAAATTCCATCCTATAATGATATTTACATGTTGGTTGCTTTTGGGGTTCTTTTTATGATCTATCCTTTATTTATTAATTTTAAAGAATATTGCATTAAGATTTTAAACCTTACTCCATTTTTACTAAAACCTTTTATCATAGCTTTTATTTTACTTTTGGTTTTTGCTTTTATGCCAGATGGAATTCCTGATTTTATTTATTCGAGTTTTTAGATGAGTGCAGTTAGATTTTTCTTCATTTTGATTATAGTACTTGGCTTGGTTGTTGTAGTTATGAATCAGAGCATTAGCTCTTATATAGAACAAAAATATCATTTTGCATTCTATCCTCATAATGATCTTTTAAAAGAAGCCAATGGCTTCAAAATTAAATTAGAACAAATTCGTGCAATTTTAAGCAACGAACCCTTGCCTCAAACCAATGAAGAAGATACAAATCAAGAAAGTAAATCAACAGATGAAAACTTAAGTAAAATAGATAAAGTTTTAAACACTTTAGAAAATGATGAAAACACTTCTCATAAAGAAACAAATCTAACCTTAATCCAAGATGCAAATATTAGTTTTATCGACAATACCAAATTAGAGCTACAAAATGGAGATGAGTTTTTATTTATCGGAGATTCTTTAATGCAAGGTGTTGCAATAGCCTTAAATAGAGATTTAAGAAATTTAAATCTTAAGGTAACCGATCTTAGTAAACAAAATACAGGCCTTTCTTATAAATCCTATTTTAACTGGTCAAAAGCAACCAATGAAGCTTTTGTTAAAAACTCAAATATTAAATATCTTGTTGTTCTTCTTGGTGCTAATGATCCTTGGGATATTAAAAAAGGAGGAAATTACCATCGTTTTGGCTCCCCTTCTTGGATAGATATTTATACAAATCGTGTAGATGAAATCATTAAAATCGCTAAAAAACATAAAGCCAAAGTTTTTTGGTTTGAAATCCCTCCTGTAAAAAAAGAAGATTTGAACAAAAAAATACAAGTGCTCAATAAAATTTACAGCAATGAAATTCTTAAAAATAAAGAAATTTTTATCAACACTAAACTATTTTTTAGTGTCAATGATGAATACTCAGCTTATATAAAAGATGAAAACAATAGAAGTATAAAAGTAAGAACAGATGATGGGATTCACTTTACCCCAAGTGGTGCAAGAGAAATGTCTAAACTTTTATTAGAACACATAAAACTTAAGGAAGAAAATGCTAGCAAATAAATTTAAAATTATCTTATTGTTTTTTATTATTTTTACTAGCTCTTATGCACAAAATTTAAATACAAATGACACAATAGATTCCATACTCAATCAAAACAAAAATCACCCTGCTTTAGCAAATTATGTATCAAAAAAAGATCTTAAAAATCTAGAAAAAAAATTAGAAAAAAATCAAAACATAGGAATTAGAATTTATGGAGATTCTCATATGGCGGCTGATTTCTTTCCGCGTGTCATAAGAGGATATTTAATCCGCTCTAACTCTATAGGTTTTGCCTATCCTTTACAGCCCAAATATCAACAAAATCTTAATCTTGTTTATTCTTATAAAAACTTTGAAATTTTAAACTCAAGAAATCCTACTAATGCTGGACATAATTTTCCACTAGGTGGGATAATAGCCAAAGCAAAAATCAAAGGTGCAAAAATCAACCTTGATACAACCTTAGATAAAAAAAAATTCAAGATAGGATTTTTATTTAAAACCAAGCAAAATACCAATGCTTTTAGCATCAAAGATGCAAAAAACCAAAGCTATGAGTTAAGAACTACACAAATTAACAAATGGTCTTATAAAGAACTAGAACTTGATCTTCCTTTGCAAATTTCAGCCTTACAAAAGGATGCTGAGCTAGGAGGATATTTCATCACAAATAAAGATAATAATATTTTCTTAGATACCATTGCAATCAATGGTGCCAAAAGTGATTTATGGCTCTCTTGGAATCAAGCAGTTGTAAAAAAAGAACTAGAACTTTTACACAACGATTTGATTATTCTCGCCTATGGTTCTAATGATGCACTCTTTAAAGGGTTTGAAAAAGAAAAATTCAAAAATAATTTAAAAAAATGGATTAGCATTTTAAAAACTTACAATAAAAACGCTGTTATCATGCTAATCTCTCCACCAACCGTAGTTCAAAAACAGGGTAAAAACTATAAGCTTGCTCCTGATTTTTTTACCATACGCAAAGCATTATATGAAGTTGCTAAAGAAGAAAAAACTCTTATCTTTGATATGTATCAGTTTATGCAAGATAGTGGGGGAAAAAACAAATGGATAGAACAAAAGCTTTCGCTCAATGATGTACATCTTACTATAAAAGGCTATGAGCTGATGGCTAAAAAGTTACTCGAGGATTTAAAAAATATCATCGATTATTAAATTTAATACTTAGGAAATTCTAAGTTTTCATCATTGAAACTTAAAGCTATGATTTGATAGTAAGAATTAATGGTTTTTAAAAGATTAAATCTAGCTCTTAAAAATTCTTGCTGGGTAGAATTTAAAGTATTATTTGCATCCAAATAATCTTTTAATTCACTTTTTCCTAAAATATATTTTTCATAATACGCCTTAGCGATAAGTTCTTGTTTAATGTTAATATTTTGCAAATTTTGCAAAAGCAAGGTGTCGCTTTGATAATCTTTATAATTCAATGCAAATTCGTTCATCGCACTTTGCAAAGCCTGTTCATAAGAAATTAAAAGTTGCTCATAAGTAAATTGTGAAATTTTGATATTTTGCTTTACTCTACCATAATCTAAGAAAGGTAAAGAAATCTTAACATTGCCACTTAAAATTTCAAATTTAAAACTATCATCGATTTTTTTATCACTTCCGCTTAATGCTCCACCTAAAGAAATGCTAGGCAAAATAGATTTTTGCATGGAAGAATAATCCTTAAAAGCTGATTTTAAGCTATTAAGTTTAGACCTCACATCTGCACGGTATGCTAAGGCTTTTAAAGGTATGTTAAAATCAGGACTTAAGGTTTTAAAATCATTTAAAGATAAAGTTTTAAAATACTCTATATAGGCAAAACCTTCTTGCTTTGCCAATAAATCTTGTAAATTTTTTATGAGTAAATTACGATTTTTATCATTGCTTAATAAATTTTGTTTAGCTCTTAATAAGCTTTGTTCTATGTTTAAAAGATCTAATTCTTCTATTTTTCCAAGTTTGTATTTATAGCTATAAAGCTCTTTCATTTGTTCTAAATTTGAAAGATAGACTCGAAGCAATTTATCTACATCGTTAAAATAAGCCAGCTCAAACACATTATTTAAAGCTGTATTGATCATGCTTATTTTTAAATTTTCAAGATCATAAGCACTTGCTTTCGCACTAAATTCACTCGCACTTGCGCTATCTCTTAATTTGCCATAAATATCAAGCTCATAGCTTAAATTTAAAGAATTATTGAAATTTTTACTTTGTTTGCCTGAATTTAAATCTTTATCCGCACCAAAACCCAAATTTCCACTTAAAGTCGGATATAAATCATAATCAATCAAATCGGCTCTAGCCAAAGCTGAAAGCAAAGTTTTTCTAGCAATATTAATATCACTATTATTTAATAAAACAAAATTTAGAAATTCATTTAATTTTGCATTATCATAAGATCTATACCAATCATAAGTGAGATTTAAATCTTTCATTTGTTCTTGAGTTAAATCAACTTCTTTAGGCAAGCTAAGTTTTGCACCACAAGCGCTCAAGAAAAATGCTAAAAAAATGCTAAGTATTATTTTCACTTTATTCCTTTGATAATGCACTAATAGGATTTAAATTTGCTGCATTTCTTGCAGGGAAAAAACCAAAAACCACACCGATAAACATAGAACTTAAAAGTCCCAAAAGCACAGAATAGGCATTTAAAATCATAGGAAAATCAGTACTTAAAGTATTAAAAGCAAAAATAACAAAAATCGATAAAATCACACCTAAAATCGCCCCTATAGTACAAATCATAACCGCTTCGATTAAAAACTGCATCATAATATCTTCTCTTCTAGCCCCTATAGCCATGCGTATGCCTATTTCTCTTGTTCTTTCACTTACAGAAACAAGCATGATATTCATCACTCCTATACCCCCAACAATCAAAGCAATCACAGCCACACAAGCTGTAAGTATCGTTGTAGTGCGTTTATTTGCTGTAATAGCTTGCTTAAAGGTGTCAGAATTAAAAGTAAAAAAATCCTTTTGTCCGCGTTTAATTTCTAAAATTCTTATAATAGCATTTTCAGCCAAAGTTGAACTCACATCATCTTTAACCTTAACTATGATTTCACGCAAATTTCTATCTCCTGTAAGCTTATTCATCAGTGTTGTATAGGGTATATAAAGACGTACTACATTATCTTCTATAGGCTTGTCTGTATCTTTTTGCAAAACTCCTATAATCTTAAAAGGTTGAGAATTAAAAAGCACCACACGACCTAAAATATTTTCACTTTTTTCATCAGGAAAAAGATTTTTTTTAGCATTAAAATCCAATACAGCAACATTGGTACTATTTTTTACATCATCATTATTTAAAATTCTTCCCGCATCTATCCTTAAACCTTCTATAGCAAAATTATTTACCCCTACTCCTTCAGCTCTTGCGCTTAAAGAAATATTGGTATAAGTTGCCACTCCTGAAGTATTTGAATGAGCATCAACTGCTTCTAAATATTCTAAAGATCTTAATGTTTCTAAATCACTAAAATTAAGCCTTGTTTTACCCGAACGCAAATCCCCAAATCCTTTTCCAGGGCGAATTTCAATAGTATTTGTCCCAAGTCTTGCAATAGACTCAAGCACTTTAGCTTGAGAGCCTAATCCTAAAGCTACAACACAAACTACAGAAGCAATACCTATGATGATTCCAAGCATAGTTAAAATAGAACGAAGTTTGTGTGCAAGTATGGAAGAATAAGCTATCTTAAAACATTCAAAGGCTTGATTTTTAAGCAAAGTAAGTGTTTTTTTCTCTTTGGGCATTGTTTTTAAAATAAGTTTTTCTTGAGCTTTTTCCTTTTTAGTATCGCTTAAAATTTCTCCATCTTTAATCTCTATAACCCTTTTAGCTTGTGCTGCAATTTTTGGATCGTGAGTTACTAAGACTATAGTATGACCTTGTGTGTTAAGTTTTTGTAAAATTTCAAGCACCATAATACCGCTTTTACTATCCAAAGCTCCCGTTGGTTCATCAGCCAAAATAAGCTCTCCGCCATTGATTAAAGCTCTTGCTATAGAAACGCGTTGTTGCTGCCCTCCGCTTAATTCGTTTGGCTTAGAATCTAACTTGTGAGCTAATTCTAAATCATTTAAGAGTTTTTTAGCATTTTGACTTCTTTCTTGTAAATTTTTTCCCGCATAAACTGCAGGTAAAGAAACATTTTCTTTAGCACTAAGCAAGCTTAAAAGATTATATCTTTGAAATATAAAGCCTATTTTTTCACGCCTTAATCTTGCTTTTTCATCGTTATTAAGTTTAGTGACTTCATACTCATCAAAAACATAAGTTCCGCTACTTGGCGTATCTAATGTTCCTATGATATTCAAAAGTGAAGTTTTACCACTTCCACTTTGTCCTATAATAGCAACAAATTCACCTTTTTCTATACTTAAACTTACATTTTTTAAAATGGCATTTTCACCTATATTCTTGCAAATATTTTTAAGAAAAATCATTAAAATCTCAACTTCATTTTAGTGGCTAAGCCATCAGCACTTGAGCTTACTATCAATTCTTCATCTTCATTTACACCTTCTAAAATTTGAGTATTGATAGAATCTTTAATGCCAAGTTTGACATATTTTTTAACAGCTTTTTGATTTTCCAAAATTTCAACATAATAGCCTTTTGGATCGCTTTTAATTGCATAAGTTGGCACTGCCAAAACAGCCTTTGCACTTGCTACGACAATTTCATTTTGTATACTCATACCAATACGCAAAAAATCATCTTTATTGGCTACATAAAATTTTGCGTAATAATAAATAGCATTTGATGAGCTTGAGCTTGAAGAACTCGAACTTGATGAGCTTGAGCTTGCACTAGAATCACTCACTTCAGTATCAGCTGGATCTATACTTGCAATCTTAGCATGATAAGTTTTTTGAGGATCATTAAGCAAAGAAAAATCAAGCTCTGTTCCTACTTTTATCTTACTCACATCAGCCTCTGCTATTTCCATTCTTACTTCCATTTCGTCTAAATTAGCTATACGGACTATAGTAGGAGTGTTTTGATTAGCATTAACTGTTTGTCCTTCATCTACAGCTACATTAATCACAACACCATCCATAGGAGCAGTAATGGTTGTATAACCTAAATCTTTTTGTGCATTTTTAAGAGTGATTTCAAGCTGAACTACTTGAGCATTAAGCTCTGCAACATTGGCTTTTAAAGTATAATAATTATTTTTTTGAGTTTCTAAATTTTCAAGAGAACTTGCTTTAGCTGCATAAAGTTTTTGCTCTCTTTGATATTGCTTATTCGCAATCTCAAGGGCAACTTTTTTACTCTCTAAATTAGCCTTAGCACTTTCAAGCTGAGCTTTTGTAATATCTAAATCGTTTTGTTGTTTATCTTTATCAATTTGAGCGATCAAATCACCTTGCTTTACATGAGTTCCCACATCAACATAAAGTTTTATAATTTGTCCACTAACTTGAGCACCCACATCGACTTGATCTTTGGCATATACCTTTCCTACTGCCTCTATGGTTTGAGATATATCTTTTTTTTGTATTTTTTGAGTTAAATAGCTGATTTTTTCATCATTATTAAAAAAAATAAAATAAGCCCCAACACTTCCAAGTATTGCAATTAAAATGATTAAAACAATCTTCTTTTTCATAATAACAAATCCTAAAGAAAAATCAAGATTAAATTTTACTCATTTTTTGTGAATTTTTTGTGAATTTTTAATTCTATTTTATAAATTTAAAAATTCTAAAGCCATCATCACATCACCCTGCATTAAAACTTTTAAATTTTCATCATCCCAACAAAAAGTAGAACTATGATGCAAAGCTGGATGATTTAAATCCTTTGAAATTCCAACAAATACATAAGCCCCCATTCTTTCTCGTGTTAAAAAAGCAAAATCTTCAGCCCCCATGTCAGGCTTAGAAGAAATAATAATATTTTCTTCTCCTAAGACCTTTGCAAAAGCTTTTCTTGCTATTAAAGCAGCTTTTTCATCATTAATCAATGGAGGAAATTCTTTAGTATATTTAAGCTTATAATCTCCACCATTAGATTTTGCTGTAGCAGCAGCTACTTCTTCTAGAGAACTTTTTAAAATATCTTGTGTTTTATCATTTAAAAAGCGCACAGTTCCTTTTAAATAAGCATTTGCAGGAATAACATTATAAGTAGTTCCTGCACAAATTTGACCTACGGTAATCACCCCTGCTTCATAAGGGGCTAAACGCCTAGAAACAACACTTTGTATATTATTTACAAATTGCGTTGCCATAATTATAGAATCTATACAAGTGTGCGGATGAGCTCCATGCCCTCCTCTGCCAATAAATTCCAAATCAAAAATATCCGTTCCAGCCATCATTTCACCACTTACAATTTGAGCAGTATTTTCAAGCAAAGACCCCCATAAATGACAACCAAAAACCGCATCAACATAAGGATTTTCCAATACACCTGATTCTATCATAGGTTTAGCTCCACCGCTTCCCTCTTCTGCGGGCTGAAACATAAACTTAATCGTGCCACAAAATTCATCTTTGAGCTCATTTAATATCAAAGCAGCTCCCAAAAGTCCTGCTGTATGTCCATCATGTCCACATGCGTGCATCTTACCATCAATTTTTGAAGCATAACTTAGATTAGTTTTTTCTTGTACAGGCAAAGCATCCATATCCGCTCTTAAAAGAACGCATTTTGGTTTTTTCTGACTCTTCTTTTTTCCTTCTATAATAGCTAAAATTCCTGTTTTTGCAATATTTTTTTGATATTTAATGCCAAACTCATCTAAAATTTTACACACTAAATGAGCTGTATTTTCTTCTTCAAATTCAAGCTCAGGATGCATATGAATTTGATGTCTTAAATCAACTACTTTATCATAGTACTTTAGTGCTAAATTTTCAACCAGCTTATGCATTCTTTTCCTTAATCTAAATCTTTTATTTTCTCATCTGCTTTTTTACTGTCAAGTTTTTCCAAATTCGCCTCCATTTTTCGTATTTCTTCTTCTCCACTACGCACTAATTTTGCATCAATTTTGGAAAAATCTCCAGTTTTTTTATTTGGATATTCTACCTTAGAAAGTATAAAACGCAATAAATTTAATCTTGCTTTTTTCTTATCATCTGAAGAAATAATAGTCCAAGGACAAGTTGGAGTATTAGATGCTAAAAGCATAGAGTATTTAGCTAAAGTATATTTATCCCATAATTCTTGTGATTTTTGATCTACAGGAGATAATTTATATTGTTTAAGTGGATCACTTCGGCGTTTTTCAAAACGTTTTTTTTGCTCGTCTTTTGATACTGAAAAATAAAATTTAAAAAAAATAATATCACTATTTGAAATCATATTTTCAAACAAAGACACTTCTCTTAAAAAATCTTTATGTTGTTGCGGTGTACAAAAACCCATAACCGGTTCTACTCCTGCACGATTATACCAAGATCTGTCAAAAATCACAATCTCACCGGCCGAGGGCAAATGTGCTATATAACGCTGAAAATACCACTGTGTTTTTTCCACATCACTAGGTTTTTCAAGAGCCACAACGCGGCAACCACGCGGGTTTAAATGCTCAATCAAACGTTTAATCGCCCCACCTTTTCCAGCTGCATCGCGTCCTTCTATAAGTATAAGAACCTTTAAACCCTTGGCTTTAACATGATTTTGAAATTTCAAAAGCTCAATTTGCAAATTCTTTAAATCTTTTTCATATTCTATTGTACTTTTCTTTCTTTTAACAGAAATATAAATTTCATTCTTTTTAACAGCCCCTTGTGTTTTTGAAGAATTATTTTCTTGCATTTTCAAACCTTTATAAAGTATTTAAAGTAAATTTATCATAATAAATTATAATTGAAGCTAAAGATAAAGGAAAAATAAGTTTTTAGGAAATTTATGCGTATTTTTGGTATTATTTTATTAAGTTTTTGCTTATGTTTTGCTTCTATATTGTCTTTAAATGAAGCTTTTAATGTAAAATCAAACTCTTATAATAATTCTATCTCAATTGATATTGAACTTGGAAAAGATATTTATCTTTATTCTAATAAACTTAAATTATATATAAATGAAAAAGATATAAGTTCTTTGATTAATCTACCTCAAAGCTCTACAAGAGGCAATGAAAATGTTTATTATCAAAAATTAAATTTAGCTTTGCCAAATTTACTACTAGAACGCTTTGCGAAAAATACTACAAATTTAATCAAACTCGAATTTCAAGGTTGTTCTGAACAAGGCTTGTGTTATAACCCTCAAACTTGGTACTTTGATCTCATTTCTAAAAAAGATACTTTTGAAATTTCAAAACCTTACAAAGCTCAAAAAACAGATAAAAAAACTAAAATTGAATCTGAAGAAAGCTCTATAGCAAATTTTTTAGCAACAGATAACTTTTTTTGGATTTTGCTAAGTTTTTTTGGCTACGGACTTTTACTCTCCTTAACACCTTGTATTTTACCTATGATTCCGATTTTATCTTCTCTTATCGTAGCAAAAAGTAATGCTAAATTTTCAAAAAAACATAGTTTTTTTCTCTCTTTTATCTATGTTTTTTTCATGTCTTTAGCCTATGCTATTGCTGGAGTTATAGCAAGTTTTCTAGGAGCAAGTATTCAAGGAATTTTACAAAAACCTATTATTTTAATTCTTTTTGCTCTAATTTTCATAGCTTTTGCTTTTGCTATGTTTGGAGCTTTTCGTTTCGAATTACCATTAAGATTTCAAACCTTTATACATAAAAAAAGCGAAAAAGGAAAGGGAGTTGTAGGTATAGCTATTATGGGATTTTTATCTGCTTTAATAGTAGGTCCTTGCGTAGCAGCCCCTTTAGCAGGTGCTTTAATTTATATAGCCAATACAGGCAATGCTTTATTAGGTGGTAGTGCGCTTTTTATCATGAGTTTTGGCATGGGTATACCTTTGCTTTTCATAGGCTTAGGATTAGGTTTTATTAAACCTAGTTTTTGGATGGAAAAAGTAAAAATTTTCTTTGCTTTTGTTATGTTGGCTATGGCTATTTGGATACTTTCTAGAATTATTGAAGAAAATTACATTTTAATTGCCTATGGAATTTTAGGTGTATTTTTTAGTGTTTTTATGGGAATTTTTGAAAAAAGTTTTACAATAATTTCTAAAATTAAAAAAAGTATTTTAATTCTTATTTTAGCTTATTCTCTAAGTATTTTCCTAGGGGGACTTTTTGGGGCTAAAAATTTCTTAAATCCTTTAAATTTCAATACTATATCTGCCTCAAAACCTGCTTTAAGCTATGATTATATCAACAATTTTGAACAATTAAAGCAAGAAATACAAACAAATACAAAGCCCATAATGCTTGATTTTACTGCATCTTGGTGTGAAAATTGCAAACTTTTAGATGAATTGACCTTTAGCGATGAAAGAATCATACAAAAAATGCAAAATTACAAACTTATCAAAGTTGATGTAAGCGAAAATAATAATGAACAAATTAAAACCATGAAAGAATTTAATGTTTTTGGCCCACCTGTTTTAATTTTCTTTGAAAATGGAAAAGAAAAATTAAAAATCACGGGTTTTATCAGTGCTGATGATTTATTAAAAAAACTAGAACCATGAAAATTCAAAGTTTGCAAATAGGGAAAATTAAAAACTATAAAAATTTCCAAAGCGCATTTATTAAAGATACTTACCTAGAAGAAACACAAATTGATTTTCTAGGTATTTTAGATGATCAAATAGCTGATAAAATTCATCATGGAGGCTACCATAAGGCTATTTTTGCCAACTCTTGTCAAAACTATCCTATATGGGAAAGATTTCTTAATAAAAAGCTAAATTTTGGCTCAATGGGTGAAAATTTGAGCATCGATGGGCTTTGTGAACAAAATGTTTGCATAGGTGATATACATCAAATTTCAAATGCAATACTGCAAGTAAGCGAACCTAGAAAACCTTGTGTAAAAATTTCTAAAATTCACAATAATCCAAATTTTACACATGAAATTTTTAAAACGGGCTTGAGTGGATGGTATTATAAAGTTTTACAAGTTGGACAAATACGAAAGCATGAAAATATTAAAATTTTAGAAAAAATTCTACTTCACTTAGTGTATTTGAACTCAATCAACTTTTTTACTCCCCGCATCAAATTCTTAAGCAAAATCTGAATTTATTAGATAAATTAGAAAAATTAAACTCTCTCATATCTCAAAATTGGCACGAAACGATACACAAACGCTTAAAAAATACTTACGATATAAGCTATATGGATAGCTTATAAGTTTTTAAAGTTATTTTTAGGTAAAATAATTCTTTTTCGAAAGGATAATCATGCAAAGACAAACATGGAGTAGCACACTAACTTATATTCTAACAGTTGCTGGAGCAACCATAGGATTTGGAGCAACTTGGCGTTTTCCCTATCTTGTAGGAGAAAATGGTGGCGGTGCTTATGTATTAGTTTTTTGTATAGCTATGATTATCATAGGCATTCCTGTTATTTTAGTTGAAAATGTCATAGGCAGAAAAGCGATGACAAATAGCGTAGATGCTTTCAAACAAAAATGGCAAAGTATTGGATATATGGGACTTTTAGGAAGCTTTGGCATAATGGCTTACTACATGGTACTTGGAGGATGGGTTTTAGTTTATATTTGGGAATTAACCCTAGGGAATTTTAGTCTTGCCAATGTAGTAAGCAAAGAATTTACTCATCAGTTTTTTAACGACAAAATAGCCTTCAATCCTTTAGGAGTTGGTATTTTTACCACTGTTTTTGTAATTATTAATTATATTATTTTAAAAAGAGGCATTATAGATGGTATAGAAAAATCCGTCAAATTTTTAATGCCCTTATTATTTATCTGTCTTATTGTTGTTGTGGGACGCAATTTAACCCTTGATGGAGCTATAGCTGGAGTTAAATTTTATCTTGAACCTGATTTTAGTAAAATTTTATCATCAAAACTTTTAATCGATGTTTTAGGGCAAGTCTTTTTTGCTTTATCCCTAGGTTTTGGGGTGATGATAACACTTTCATCTCATCTTAATAAAAATGAAAATATGGCAAAAACCGCTATTTATACAGGGGTTTTAAATACCATTATAGCTGTTTTGGCTGGTTTTATGATTTTTCCAGCACTTTTCTCAGCAGGACTTGCTCCAGATAGCGGGCCTTCTTTGGTTTTTGAAACTTTACCTATAGCATTTTCTCATATCCATTTTGGTACCATTGTGTGTATTTTATTTTTTGTCTTACTCTTGATTGCAGCTTTAACCACAAGCTTGCCAATTTATCAAGTTATTATTAGCGTATTAGAAGAAAAATTTAAATATTCTAAAAATCTTTCTATTAACCTAACTCTAGGGTTTATCTTCATACTTGGCAATCTTCCTTGTATTCTAACTTATGGGCCTTGGCGTGATATTGTTATCATCAAAGGAAAAAACATTTTTGATAGTTTTGATTTCATTAGTGGAAATATTTTGTTTGTTTTAACTGCATTTTTTTGCTGCATTTATGTAGGTTGGATTTTAGGCAAACAAGAAAGTCTAA
The DNA here is from genome assembly GCF_001762775.1 of Campylobacter sp. BCW_6464. NCBI lineage: Bacteria > Pseudomonadati > Campylobacterota > Epsilonproteobacteria > Campylobacterales > Campylobacteraceae > Campylobacter > Campylobacter sp. BCW_6464. The sequence continues at coordinate 28,116 of NZ_MJXM01000024.1, forward strand.
AAGAACTTAGCAATAACAATACACTTAAAAGTTCATGGTTTGGAATTTGGTTTTATTATGTAAAATATATAGTACCTTTGATTATTTTAATCATTTTTATCTATGGAATTTTAAACTAATTTTTTAAATTTATATCTCTCTAACATAGTGGAATTTCCTAAAATTCCACCTTGATGTATATAAAGCAATGGTTTTTTCCACTCTTGTTTTAATGCTATACTTAATCCTAAAATATCATACAACAAGTCAAATTCTATATTGCACTTTAACTTTAAATCCATGTAAAGCTCATAAAATTCTTTATACGGTCTAGCAAAGTGATATTTTTTATCACTTGTTAAAAATTCTAAATTTGAAAAATCATAGCTTGGATCTAATGTTAAAATTTGTTTTTTAAGATATTTAATATCACCTACACAAGCGCAAGTAAATACTTTAAATTTAGAATACTTTGCCAAAAAAGCTGCCGAAGTGCCTGTACCCGAAGGTAAAAAAATATCAAAATCAAGCTTTAAACTTTGACTTTGCATTTGAATTTCTTGAGCAAGCTCCATATAGCCATATTGAGCTTCTAAATTAGCCATGCCTTGTTCTATAAAAATATCATCTTTTTTACACAAAGACAAGGCAAATTGCTTTAAGGATAAAGAATGGATATTTTCTACAAAATCAACACCATTTTCTAAAGCTAAAGCATAGTTTCCACAAGGATTATTCTTAAGAAAAGTAGAAATTTTTTCACAAGCAAAAACAAGCTTATATGATCTTTGTTTAGCAAAAATACTTAATGCCGCCAAAGCATTACTTTGGCTTCCTCCATAACTTATAAAAGATTGATTTTTAGGATATCTTTGATGGATATAAAAAGCAAGTTTCCTAGCTTTATTTCCATTAATTTCTCCTAATAAATCATCTCTTTTAATATAAAATTCAAATCCGTTAAAATTGATTTTTTGTATAGGACTAATTGTTTTAATGAAATTCAAAGAATTTTTCTACATCTTTTAAAGCATTATCATTTTTAATGCTAAATTTTATCTCTATGCGACGACTCTTATCCTTATCTTCAACTCCGTTGACAAACACAGGATCTGAAAAAGAACGTCCACTTGCCATTAAAAGCTTTTGAAGCTTATCACTCTTATAAAAAGTATAGATAAAATTCATCACCTCATAAGCTCTTTTTTGCGACAAATCTAAATTATAAATATAAGATCCATCACTATCAGTATGTCCTTCAATAATGATATTTTCAATGTTAGAAAAAATTTTTGGATCTTCAAGAATAGCATCAAAATATTCGCTTAAGATTTTTCTCAAACTTGCCTTTGCTTCATTTTTTAACACATAAGAATCTTTATCAAAAAGTACTTCAGCAGGCAAAGAAATAGATCCTGTCTTTTCATCTATAGTGATATTATTATCAAGTTTGCTTTGCAATTCCTTGCTTAAATTTTCACGAATCAAACCAAGATTTTGCACCTTTTCTTTAGCTTTTTGAAAATCTTCTTGTAAATTTTTAAGCTCTTCATCTTTTTTCTCTAATTGACCTAGTAAAATCAAAATTTGCTTATCTTTATTATCTAAAGTTGAGTTCAAATCTTTACTTAACTGCTTGTAATTTGTAATATTAGCCTCTAATTCTGCTTTTTGAGAATTAGCAAGATTTAAAGCACTAGAAGCATTGTTTAAATCAGAACTTAGTTTAAACACTATAGCTTCTTTATTTCTAAGCTCTTCTTTGCTCTCCTCTAAGCGTGCCTCTTGTTTATTGAGATTGTCTTTAATTTCTTTTAAATCACTTTGAGTTAAAACATATTTTACAACAATAGCACCTATTAGCAAAATAAAAACAAACAGCAATCCTGCCATTAAATCAGCATAAGCTATCCAAAAATTGCTATCTTCTTTTGACTCATTTTTCATTTATTTTCTTTATCTTCATTTTTTAACTCATCATTGCTTTCTTGCTTAGATATTTCTGCTTGAATTTCATCTTGATTTTCTTCAGTCTTAGACTCTGAAAAATCTTCTATTTGTTTGGTTTCATTTTCTTTATTTTGATTTCCATCCCCAGAAAGCTTACTCATCATTTGACTTGTTTCTTCATCAAGTGCTTTCATTTCTTTTTTAAGCTCATCCATCATTTTGATTTTAGCATCGATACTTTTTTCTTCTTCATATACTTCCTTAAATTTATGCATACCTTCAAACAAGCTTGCTTTAAATCCCTCAAAAACCTTTTCTTGACTTTCCAACATTGCTTTTTCATAAAGTTCAAAATTTTTGCCAAAACGCTCTACTTTTTCATCGAATGCACTTAGCGTCTTATCAAGATGATGAATTTTATCACTACTGATATCGAGCAAGCGATTATATTGTTCTGACATTCTTGTATTGATTTCTTTCAAATTTTGATTGAGCAAACCTATGCCATTTAACATTTCACTATAAAGCTTTCCAAGATCGCGTTGATCTCTTTGTGCTTTACTAAGCTCACCCATGGTTTGTTTGATGTGTTCACTACTTAATCTAATAGCTTTTTCTTCTACATTTAGCATATCTTGAAAAATGCCAAATTTTCTATCAATAGCATGATCAAGCTCTGCAAAAAAATCATCATTGCTAACTTGTTTAAAAATTGCTCCAATTTTTTCAAAATGTTGCAAACTCTCAGTTAAATATCTTTGATCAAGCTCTTCTTTTGTCCAAAAAAATCCACTTGTAGCGTTTTTTTGACGATTTAGTAAACGATCTATTTTACTTTTACCATATTTTTCAAAAAACATCCACCATAATGCAAGAAAAATTCCATAAATTGAAACATAAAAAGCAGTTCCTACTCCACTTAACAAATCTGCAATTTCTTGTTCTAAAGCGGCTGTATCACTAGAACTAAAATTTGGCATTGAAAAAGCTATGCTGATAAAAGTTCCTAAAATTCCCATCATTGGAAAAATTGCCGAACCTATACTAGCAAAATTCTCATTTCTTGCACCTTTAATATATGTATAAGCAAAGTCATCAAAATTGGCATTTGATTTCGTGTCTTTCCCTATGGCAAGAAAATGCCTCATAATATGTCTTTTTAAAGCCTGTTTAAATTCATCTTTTTGTTGCTCAAAAATACTATACGCATACTCAGCACTATGTCTAGCAAAAATCAATGCTGTAAAAAAAATCACACCTGTCATAATAACCGTATGTAATTCAACCTTAAAGTCAATTACATTAAAATAACCTAATAAAATCAAAATATAAAGAAAAGCTGGAATAAAAATAATTTTAAAATAAACCAAAGAACCTCTTGCATCTTTGCCTTCAGGCAAAACAAGTTCTGAAATTTCATCTGATTTAATCTCCATGAAACCAATACCTCAATAAAAATTTTATTTTAAAGATTGCTACTTAATTTGATAAAAATTTTTAAAACAAAATAAAACTAAGCCTTTAAAATGCTTAGTTTTTGTTTATACAGTTTAAATCTTCAAAAGCGACTTCAAGACGCTTTATCATGCTTTCTTCACCACTCCTTAACCAAACACGCGGATCATAGTATTTTTTATTTGGCTTGTCATCACCTTCTGGATTTCCAATTTGTCCTTGCAAATAAGCCCTATTTTTAAGTTCATATTCACGTACCCCATCCCAAAAAGCCCACTGGGTATCTGTGTCAATATTCATCTTAATTACGCCATAACTTACTGCATTTTTAATATCTTTTAGCTCGCTACCGCTACCACCATGAAATACAAAATTTATAGGCTTATCATTTTTTAAAGCAAATTTATCTTTGACAAATTTTTGCGAATTTTTTAAAATTTCAGGTTGTAAGCTAACATTTCCTGGTTTGTAAACTCCATGTACATTTCCAAAGCTTGCTGCAATTGAAAATTTATCACTAATTTTTCCAAGTCTTTCATATGCAAGTGCTACATCTTCTGGTTGGGTATAAAGCTTAGAATTATCAATACCTGTATTATCCACTCCATCTTCTTCGCCACCTGTACAACCTAGTTCTATTTCAAGTGCGACACCTAAAGCATCAAGTTTTTGAAGATAGACTTCACAAGTGTTAAGATTTTCTTCTAAACTTTCTTCGCTAAGATCAAGCATATGGGAACTAAATAAAGCTTGTCCATGGGTTTTTTTATATTGTGCATTTGCCTCAATAAGCCCATCAATCCAAGGTAAAAGTTTTCTTGCGGCATGATCAGTGTGTAAAATCACAGGTACACCATAAGCTTTAGCAAGTAAATGTACATGTTTAGCCCCACTAATTGCACCTAAAACTTCTCCATTAGGACAATTTTTCCCTGCATAAAATTTTGCCCCACCATTTGAAAACTGGATAATAACTGGAGAGTTAACTTTTTTTGCAGATTCTAAAACTGCATTAATAGAATCAGTTCCTACAACATTAACAGCAGGGATAGCAAAACCCTCTGCTTTAGCATAGTCATAAACTTTATTAAGCTCATCTCCGCTAATCACCCCTGCTTTTACAATGTCTAAAACACCCATTATTTATATTCCACTTTAGCACTATTTAAAAGATCTTGGCCTTTTTGATTGATAACTTTTTTAAATTCTTCAAATTTAAGTCCGTTTTCAATACCTTGTTTTACTTCATCAAATTTGATTTGACCTTTAGCCTGCGAATTTTCTTTTAAGATTACATGATAGCCAAAATTCGTTTTTATTGGAGTTGTAGTAATAGTACCATTTTTAAGTGCAAAAGCAGCATCTGTAAAAGGCTTTACCATAGTTGATTGATCAAACCAACCAAGCTCACCACCTTGGTTTTTTGAACCTGGATCAATTGATTTCTCTTTAGCAAGCTCACTAAATTTAGCATCTAGTTCTTTACCTTTTAAACCTTTAAGTTCGTTAATAATATCCTTAGCTTCTTTTTCTGTCGCTACTAAGATATGTTTTGCTTGCACTCTCGCAGGTTTTACGTATTTGTCTTTATTTTGATCATAAAAAGCTTTAACTTTAGCCGCATCAATTTTAATTGTATTTAAAATTTTCTCTTGATAAACATTAACAAGTATTGCATCTTTTGCACGATCAAGTTCTTTTGTGTATAAAGGATCTTTTTCTAAATTTTGTTTTTTAGCATCTTGCAAAATTAAGTCTTGCATAATATACTGCTGAATAAGAGCTTTTTTTTGATTATCTGGCAAAGTTTTAAAATCCTGTCCTCTAAGCATAGGGGCAAAAAATTCACTTACTTCTGTATCACTAATGCTCTTGCCATTAACAGTGGCTACTGTAGCTGCATTTACATTTAAAGCTACACCTGCAATCAAAGCTGCTGCAACTAAAGAAATTTTTTTCATTGGGTTTCCTTTTTAATAAAATGTATATAAAATCGATTATATCTAAACTTGGTTTAAAGCTAATTAACTAAAATTAAAAAATGAAAAGAAATTTAGAAATCAAAGAGCTTTTTTTAAAACATTTTGAGAAACCTGTAACAGAACTTAAATTTTCAAATTTATACGAACTATTAGTCTGTGTGATGCTTTCAGCCCAATGCACTGATAAAAGAGTTAATCTCATCACTCCTGATCTTTTTAAAGCTTATCCTGATATCAAATCTCTTGCAAATGCAAATTTATCAAGCCTTAAAACCTACATACAAACTTGTTCATTTTTTAATAATAAAGCACAAAATCTTATAAAAATGGCAAAATCAGTTTGTGAAAATTTTGACGGAGAAATTCCCCTTGAAGAAGAGAAATTAAAATCCTTAGCAGGCGTGGGACAAAAAACCGCCCATGTGGTTTTAATAGAATGGTGTGGAGCAAATTTCATGGCTGTAGATACTCATGTTTTTAGAGTTTCTCACCGCTTAGGACTTAGCAAAGCAAAAACTCCAGAAGCTACAGAAGAAGATTTAACACGCATATTTAAAGATAATCTTAACTATCTTCATCAAGCCATGGTTCTTTTTGGACGCTACACTTGTAAAGCTAAAAAACCTTTATGTAAAGAATGTTTTTTAAATCATCTTTGCAAAAGTAAAGATAAGGAACTTAAATGAAAATTTTCATCTTTTTACTCGCTATATTTCTTAATATTTTCGCCTTAGAATCTTACGAGCCTAGTGCTGTTTTTTCTTCTTATTTTAACAACATAAATTGCTCGCAAATCTTAGATAAGTTTTTTTATCTAAATTGCTATGATTATAAACTCAAAGGTACAAAAGCCGTTGCTTATAAAGTAGAAGCTTCAAATTTAAAAAATAAACAAATTAAAAAACGCCCTCGCTTTGAAGATGATACAAATATTCCTAAAAAATACCGCACTACTTGGAGTGATTATAAAAACAGCGGCTACACGCGAGGACACACTGCACCCAATGCTTCTTTTAGCTTTAGTAAAGCTGCCCAAAATTCAGTATTTTTAATGAGTAATATTACCCCACAAAATGCGCAAATAAATAATATAATTTGGAATGAAATCGAACAAAGAGAAAGAAATTTGGCTTTAAAATTTCAAAGTATTGAAGTTTTAAATTTAGTACTTTACGATAAAGAACCACAATACATTAAAAACCGTATTGCTATACCAAGTTTTTATGTAAAAATTATTAAAACTCCGAAATTTAAAGAATGCTATCAAGTACCAAACCACGAAGTAAATGATGAAAATATTAAACAGTATCAAATAAATTGTGATAAATTTTAAGGTATAAATTATGGAGATAAATGCTCTTACAATAACCACTCTTTATATCATAGGTATTTCCGCAGAAGGAATGACAGGGGCTTTAGCTGCAGGACGCCATAAAATGGACCTTTTTGGAGTTATTTTTATTGCTCTCGTAACAGCAATTGGAGGTGGAAGCATACGAGATGTGCTTTTAGGACATTATCCTTTAACTTGGGTTAAACATCCTGAATATATTATTTTAATCTGTTTTTGCGCCCTTATAGCCACAAAAATTCCACGTGTAGTAACCAAACTTGAAACTTTATTTCTAACTCTTGATGCTATAGGACTTGTTGTTTTTAGCATACTTGGAGCTCAAATAGCCATAGATCAAAATCATGGGTTTATCATAGCCGTTGCTGCTGCTGTAATTACGGGTGTTTTTGGTGGAATTTTAAGAGATATTTTATGTATGAGAATCCCTTTGGTATTTCAAAAAGAAATTTATGCAGGAATTGCCATAATTGCAGGAGCAATCTATTATTCTCTAATAATGTGGCTTGAGCTTAATGCTCTAATTTGCACACTTTTAACTCTTTTTATAGGAGTTATTGCAAGGCTTTTAGCTATCAAATATCAATGGTCTTTACCTATTTTTTCTTATAATGAAGAAAAATAATTTATCGTTGCTTTATACAAGTTTGCTAAGATGCTAAAAATTTTTAGGAGATTGATAAATGCAAAGACTAAGTATTTTACTTACAATTTTAATAATTATTAATATAACAGCTTGCGATAGCAAAACAGAAAATTACTACAAAAATCATCCTAGCGAAGCAAAAGAAAAAGCAAAAGAATGCAAAGAAAGCGGAACTCTTAGCGAAGATTGTATTAATGCATTAGAAATTGGTATTAAGCCAACAAATGAAGAGAGTAAATACAGTCCAAACACACCAAAAAAATCTGATAATCAGATATTAGAAGCTTTAAAACAAAATGATTTAAAAAAAGAAAAAATCACAAAAGATATTAACCAAAGTTCAGAAAATAATGAAAGTATTATAATGCCGCCCATAGCAGAAACACCTTCTGAAATTTATCCTTCCAAAACAACAGAAAACCATCAAAGTTCTATCTTTAGTGATGATATTAATATAACACAGGAAAAATTACCATGAAAATAACTCTTTTTTTAAGCCTTATTGGTATATTTTTTGCAGCATGCGAACAAACCAAAAGTGTAGAATATTATCAAAATCACCCTGAAGAAGCAAAAAAAAGAAGTTTAGAATGCAGGCACAAAGCTATCATCAGTCAAGATTGTGTTAATGCGTATAAGGTAGGTTTTCCAAAAGATGAATGGGAAAATGAAAATATCTCTAATCCTTAAAAGCTATAAAAGTTTCAAAATTTGCCCATTTAAAAATACTTTCTATTTTCTTAAAACCTGCCTTTTCTAGCATGTTTAAATTTTCTTTTTGACTATAAGGAATTAAAACATTTTCTAAGGCTTCTCTTTTAGCTGCAATTTCAAATTTAGAATAGCCTTGTTTTTCTTTGTAGTCTGCATAAAGTTCTATGATATTTTTAGACAAAAAAGCATCTTCATAAAGGATTTTTTCACTCATAATCAAAATGCCTTTAGGATTTAAATTTTTATAAATTTTATCAAGCAATTCCTGTCTTTTAGGAGGACGAATAAACTGCATGGTATAATTTGCCACAAAAACATCGCAAGTAAAAAAATCAAATTCGCATAAATTAGCTTCAAAAAAACTTATATCAAGTCCATAAGCTTTAGTTTTTGACTTTGCAACTTCAAGCATAGAAGCAGAATTATCCACGCCAAAAAGTTTAAAATCCTTTCTTAGATTTGCCAACAAAATCAAAAAATTAGCACTTGAACAGCCCAAATCACAAATACTTGCATTTGCAAGTAAAATTTTAGCCAATAAATTAGCACAAAGTTCTAAATTTTCCCTATAAAATGGTACAGAACGATTAATCATATCATCAAAAACACTAGCCACGCTTTTATCAAATTCAAATTGTTTTTTAGGGCTTTGTTTAAAAAGTTCATCTTTCATCATTTTTCCTTAATAATTCTCTAGCTTGTTCTATGTCTTTGGCAATTTGATTTTTAAGTTTTTTTAGATCTTGAAATTTCTGATTCTCTCTTAGAAAAGATATAAACTCAAGTTCGAAAAACTCCCCTTGTGTGAAATTTTCACCCAATTCCTCTAAAATATGACTTTCTATGGCAAAATTTTCATCGCTTGATCTTACACCTAAAAAACTCACACTTTTATAAATATTTTTTTGGCTTTTTAACAAAGTAGCATAAACACCATTTTGAGGCAAAAAATAGCCTTTACAATCTAAATTTATAGTCGCAAAAAGTTCTTTAGAGCCCAAACCTTGTCCTTTAATCAACTTTCCTTTAATACTATAATCTCTTCCTAAAAATTCTTTTGCTTTTTGTAAATTTGCTTTTGATAAAAAATCCTTAATTAAACTTGCATGAACACCTACTCCGCCTATACTAAATTCATCAACTATTATAGTTTTTATCCCACTTAAAGACTCAATATCTTTAGCACTATAAGCCCTATTTTTCCCGAAAGAAAAATCATATCCCACTACTATAAATTTCAAATTGATAAATTCTTTTTTCAAAAAGCTTAAAAAATCTTTACCATCTAAAGATTTTATACTTTCAAAATCCACTTCTATAACTTTTTTTCCTGAAATTTCTTCTTTTTGACGATTTGAACAAAGAAATTGACCCTTAAATTTATTAATAACCAACAAAGCCCCATTCTCATCTAAACATTTTACAAGTTTTAGATGCCCTAAATGTATACCATCAAAACAACCTATAGCTAAAGAAGTAATATTAATTTTTGATATAGTAGTAAAAATATTCAACATTACCTTCCTTTCCTTTAATGCTTGATTTTTGCGTATTTTTTAAAAGCCAACCTAACTTAGCACATGCTTTTTCAAAATCCATTCTTGCCTTTAAGATTGCCTTGTCATCTTTTAAAACACCTTTTTTATCTCTTTTGATATTTTTTCCCACTTCAAACTGAGGTTTAAAAAGTAAAATAATTTCCTTTAAAGCTAAATTATCGATATAATAAAGTAAATTAATAAGAGAAATAAAACTCACATCACAAGTAACAAGTTCAAATTTTTCTTCACTTTTAAAGGCTCTAAGATCTGTATTTTCATGCAAGATAATTATTTCATTTGCTCTTAAACTTGGATGGAGTTGATTACTACCCACATCAAGAGTAGTGATTTTTAAAGCCTGATTTTCAAGTAAAATTTGCACAAAACCGCCCGTGCTAGATCCTATATCAAGACAATTTTTATGTTTTATTTCAATATCATTTTCTTCTAAAAAATTTTTTAATTTCAAAGCTGCTCTTGAAACATAAATTTCACTTAAAAGATCCAATTTTAACTCATTGGCTAAAAGTATATCTTCAAGATTTAAATCTTGCGTTTTTTTTAAATTTTCTAAAAAATTTTTCACATCAAAAGAAGCTTTAAAACTTTTACCATTAAGTAAAATCTCTTCATTTTCTATAAGCTCTAAAGCTTTATTTCTACTGATATTTAAACGCTTTGAAACAAAAAAATCAAATCTCATTTTAAACTCTCATTTATTCTTTTTTCCAAGTCTTCTTTTTCTTTAGAAAACCACCAAATTCCTATTTCAAAAGCATTTTTTTTAAAAATTTCTCTAAGATCTTTAAGATCTTTTTCAAAAAGATCTTTTTCTTTTTGAATTAAACTTAAGTTATTATCTTTTAAAAAATTAAAATTATTCATCCATAAAAGTATTTGTTCTTGTTCAGATTTTAAGGCATTATTTCTTTGCTCTTTTAAAAAATAACTTCCTAAAACCATGATAAAACATAAAAATAAAACAATTATTTTTATGTTTATTTTCAAAACAAAATTAAAAACAAAAGCCAAAAGAGAGCAAAACATAAAAAAATTAAAAAAATCAAAAATAAAATTTAAAGCTCTAAAGCTCAAATATCCAAAATGAGAAAAAATAAAAAGTTTTAAATTTGAAACAAAATACAAAAATTCAGATAAAAAATCAAAATAAACAAAAGAAGCACTCTTATAAGCAATGATTTTCCTAGAAAAAAGTTCTAAATTTAAAAGCTCATTGTAAGTAAAAAAAAGCCCATAAAATGCATAAAATAAAGCGGTAAAAAAACTAGCGATAACAACTATTCTAAAATCATTATAAGCATTATTTACAAATTGCAAATGCAATTCTTTTTTTAAAAATATCATCAATAAAGGCAAAATTATAAATATAAAAACTAAATCAATTTTTTCAAGATTTAAAAAATTTAAAAATAAAGAAACAAGTCCAAAAATCGCCAAGAAAAAACTAAAAATATAAAGATAAAAATCCCCCATACTAATACGATAAAACAAACTTCCCTTAATCAAAGTAGCTTCTTTTATAATATTTTTTCTAAGCTTTAAAAATAAAAAGAATTCCCAAAAAAGTGTTAAGAAAATAGGAATTAAAAAAAACAGAGAAAAAGCACTCCTTTGCCAAGTTAGCAAAAATCCAAAAAGGCTTAAAAGTGTTAAAATATAAGAACTATTCTTTAACAAGTTCATTAAAAGCACTTTCATCTATACATTTTACTTCAAGCTCTTTAGCCTTACTCAGCTTAGAACCTGCCTCTTCTCCAAAAAGCACATAGTCAGTCTTTTTAGAAACCGAACCACTTACCTTACCTCCAAGCTTTTCTATTAAAGCCTTAAACTCATCTCTTGGTCGTGAAAGAGTTCCTGTAATCACAAAAGTTTTACCAAAAATCACACTATCGCTTTTAATTTCAAGTTTTTCTATTTTCAAATTTAAAAGCCTGTAAAACTCATCAATTCTTGTATGATTAACACGCGTAAATTCGCAAAGACTTAAAGCCATTTGCTCCCCAAAACCTTCTAAATTGGCATAAGCTTCAAAGCTTTGCTTGTGCCACTCTTTACCAAAACTTAAGCTTAATTTTTTAGCCGCAACCTCGCCAATATGATCTATCCCTAAAGCTGTGATAAAACGAAAAAGCTCACATTCTCTTGCTTGTTCTATAGCATTTAAAAGATTGTTGATTTTCTTTTCTTTAAAGCCTTCCAAACCTTCAAAATCACTAAATTTTAAATGAAAAATACTCTCAAGTGTAGTGATTTTTTTGTGTTTATATAAAAGTTCTACTATATTTTCTCCAAGTCCGTCGATATTAAGACATTTTTTAGAAACAAAATGAATGATAGAATTTACAAGTCTATCTTCACAGTCTATATTTTGACATTTTATTAAAGTTCCTTCATCTAAAAGCTCACTTTGGCAAGTAGGACAAAGTTTAGGGCGTAAAATTTCCATCTCTAAACCTTCTCTACGCTCTTTAAAAACCTTAGTAATTTTAGGGATAACATCGCCACTTCTTATCACGCTTACAAAATCATTGATTTTAACATCAAGTCTTGCAATCTCATCAAAATTATGAAGGGTGGCTGATTTTACTACAACCCCATCTAAATTTACAGGCTTTAAAACCGCCACAGGAGTGATCACCCCACTTCTTCCTACTTGTAAATTTACCCCTATTAAACGCGTGGTTTTTTCAAGTGCAGGAAATTTAAAAGCTGCCATAAATTTTGGAAATTTTACCGTATAGCCTAATTCTTCACAAAGCGCAAGATCATCAACTCTTACCACCATTCCATCCATCATCATAGACTTTTTTTCTCTTAAAGCTAAAAGCTCATCATAAGCTTTTAAAACCTCATCTAAATTAGCGCAAAGTCTTACAAAATCATCCTTTAAAAAACCAAGCTCTCTGATAAATTGCATCACCTCGCTGTGTTTAGTAAAATTTAAGGTATTTTCCCCTACTCCCCAAGGATAAAATTTCAAATTTCTTTCTTTAGTGATGCTTGTATCAAGCTGCCTTAAACTCCCGCTTGCAGCATTGCGTGGATTAGCAAATAAACTTTGATTTAAAAGAGCTCTTTTTTCGTTGATTTTCTCAAAATCATCTTTTAAAATCACCACTTCTCCACGAATTTCTATCCTTTCTTTATAGGCTATATTTTTAGGTATATTTTCTATCTCAAAAACATTAAGTGTTATATCCTCGCCCACTTCGCCATCACCTCTAGTGGCACCGCTTACTAATTTACCATTTTCATAAAGTAAATTTAAACTCGCTCCGTCAAATTTAGGCTCTATAAAAAAGTTTTTTTCACATTTTGTGCGTTTTGCCCAAGCCCTAAGCTCACTCTCATCAAACACATCTTCCATCGACCACATACGCTTTAAATGAGCTATTTTTTTAAACTCGCTTTGTATAGTAGGAGCTATTTTTTGCGTTGGAGAGTCTTTTGAAATTTCATCTTTATTTTGTTCTTCAAAAACTCTTAATTCTCTGATTAAAGCATCGTATTCTTCATCGCTAGCCAAGGGTTCATCTTTTTCATAATATGCCCTCATCCACAAATTTGCTAAAGCAACTTTTTCTAAATACTCTTCTTTTTTCATCTAAACTCCTATATTGTCCATTGCCTGTGCTAAAGCAAAAAGTTGTTTGTGCTCGTATAAATCATGCACTCTTATAATACTAGCACCATTTTCAAAAGCCTTTAAATGCAAATACAAAGTTCCTGCTAAACGATCTTTAATCTCACTTTGAAAATACGCATTAATCACACTTTTGCGACTCGCACCTATAAGTAAAGGTTTATTAAATTGCAAAAAATGTTCTAAGTGTTTGATTAAAATCATATTATGCTCCGCACTCTTTCCAAAACCAATACCTACATCTAAAATACTTTCTTTTACTCCAAAACTTTCTAAAAGTTCAAGTTTTTCTTTAAAAAACAAAGTCATCTCATCGAGTAAATCTTCATAAAAAGGATTATCTTGCATGTTATTTGGATTGTTTTGCATGTGCATTAAGCAATATTTTGCCTCATATTTACTTGCAAGTTTAGCCAGATTAAGATTTCTTAAACTTGTAATATCATTTATAAGTTTAAAACCCTTATTTAAAGCATATTCTAGACAATATTCATCAAAACTATCTAAACTAAAAATCGCTTTTTCATGATAATTTTTCTCATAAATTAAGTCAAGTACTTTTTTTAGTCTTTTAAATTCCTCTTCCTTGCCACAATACTCACTCCCAGGTCTTGAACTAACCGCACCTATATCGATATAATCAGGCCTTAAAGCAAGAAAGTCATTAAGCCTTTTTTCAAAGTCTTCTTCACTCACACGACTTTTTGCATTAAAACTGTCTTCATTAACATTAATCACTGCCATAAGCTCAGCTTTTTTTGTTTTTAAAAAATCTTTTTGCAAAAAAAGAGCCAAATTTTTAAGTCCAAAATCTTGAAGTTTTTCTTTAGCAATAAGTTTTTGAATTTGCTCTTTACTTGCCATTAAAAGCGCATTTGAATGAGTGATTTTTGCAGTAATTACTTCTTTATGAGTAATAAGTTCAGCTCCTACTCTTAAAGCATCTTGTTTTAAAATATTTGCCGCAGGAGTAGAAATATCTTTGATAAAAATAAAATGAATTTTTGTTTTTTCACTCATAATCTTTTGTCCCATTTTATGAGGATTTATAAAAGAGCAAAGTAAATTAAAATCGGTATTTGGATTGATTTTAAAAAATTTCATTTTATTTCTTTGTATAGTAATTTAATAAAAGAGTAGCCAAAAGTACCCCGCTTTTAGAATTTAATTTTGCAAGCTCATAACTTTCATAAAAAAACTCTAATTCTTCAGCGTTAAAATCTTTATATTTCACACATTCTTTAGCAAGCAATGCGATTTGATCCATAAGTTCATTTTTATCCAAATTTTCATTTTTTTGCAAAAAATCAAAAAGCATTCTTAAATCCATTCTTTTAAGATCTAAATCAAGTTTTTTAACTTCCTTTTCAACTTTTCTTTTTTCACAAATAAGACGTGATTTTATAGTAGGTAAAAGTAAATTTTTAGAAGGTACCACAATAAGAAATTTAATATTTTTTGGAGGTTCTTCAAGAAGTTTAAGTAAAAAATTTTGTGCTTCTATCCTATAAGAATCCGCCATTAAAACAATAATTTTTTCTTCGGTTTCTGCGATATAGCTTTCTTTTTCAACTGCTCTTGCATCATCAAGTAAAAATTCATTTTGTGGCATAAAAAATCTTAATTTTTTAATACCAAAATTATTAATCATTTCTTCTTTAATACCTAAAAAATCTTCACTGATAATAATCTTACTAATAAACAAAATATTTATCCTAATTGCACCTTGGAAAATAATATTGCATCCAAACTTACATCAAAAAGTTGATATAAACTAATAAGCTTGATATCCAAGTCTTTATCTTTAGAATTTAAATAAAAACTATCTTGTAACTGCTCATCAAAAAGCCACAATAAACTATCATCTCTTGATTTAGCGATTAAAGATTTATTATCAGAAGCACTTCCTACATAAAAATACACATAACCATTAGGAAAAGAAATGTCAAGCAAGTCATTAAGTAAAGCTATATCTTCTGAACTTTGTACTTTCTTCTTGCATAAAGAATTTAACGACACAAAAGGAAGCATAGGACGAGCGGCTTTTGAATTTATATTTTTTAAAAAATACTCTTCATACCAAGATCTTTGTTCATCACACATTAAGACAAAAGTGCGTCCTTCTAAAAGATATTTAAGTCTTGCAGCCATCAAAGGAGCCCATTCTAAACGACGCGACTCCAACCATGCCATAAAAGCTCCGCCATTGCGGATATTTTCAAGAGTAAAACTTAAAAAATCACTCATTTATTTATCAAGTCCATAGCACTCATGTAGTGCTCTAACTGCAAGTTCTCCGTATTTTTCATGAACTATCATCGAAATTTTAATTTCGCTAGTAGAAATCATACCGATATTAATCCCCTCATCAGCTAAAGCTTTAAAAGCTTTACTTGCCACTCCTGAATGTGATTTCATGCCTACGCCGACTATAGAAACTTTTACTACAGCACTATCACTTTCTATAGTTGTTTTTGAGCTTAAAATTTTTTGCATAGCATTTTTGGCTAATTCAAGTTCATTTTGAGGAACCGTAAAACCCAAATTTGTAGCGCCATCAACTCCAACATTTTGTATAATCATATCTACATTAATATTTTCATTTGCTAAAACAGAAAAAATTTCAGCTGCGATTCCAGGCTTATCTTCTACATTTCTTAAAGTCACTCTTGCTTGATTTTTATCCAAAGCAATACCACTTACTAAAGCTTGTTCCATTCCATCTTCCTTTGTTATCATTGTTCCTTCGTTATTGTTAAAACTACTTCTGGTTACTAAGTTAACATTTAATTTTTTTGCAAGCTCTACAGAGCGATTTTGCAAAACTTTTGCACCCAAACTTGCAAGTTCAAGCATTTCTTCATAAGAAATTTTATCTAATTTCTTTGCCTTTGGTTCAATTCTTGGATCTGTTGTATAAACCCCATCAACATCGGTATAAATTTCACACAAATCCGCATTTAAGGCACCTGCTACTGCCACAGCACTTAAATCGCTTCCGCCACGCCCTAAAGTAGTTACATTACCTTCCTCATCTACACCTTGAAAACCCGCTATAACGACTATTTTACCATTTTGAAGTTCTGATTTTATCGCTTTTGTATCAATATGATGAATTCTTGCCTTTGTAAAAACACTATCTGTAATAATTCCTGCTTTTCTCCCAGAAAATGATATAGCAGGATAACCCTTTTCGTTTAAAGCAATAGAAAGTAAAGCGCTTGTTACACGCTCTCCACTGCTTAAAAGCATATCCATATCTTTACCATTAGGGGTTTTACTAAAATATTCAGCTTGCTCGATAAGAGTATTTGTCACCCCACTCATTGCAGATACTACAACAACAAGTTGATTACCCTGTTGCGCACTCTGAATAACCCTATTGGCTACTGCTTCGATACGCTCAAGTGTTCCAACGCTTGTTCCACCATATTTTTGAACTATAAGCATTTTAGATATAACCTTTCTCTTCAAAATATTTGATCACTTTAACATAAATATTTTTTTTGAAATGATTAATCATTTCAAAAATTTGTTTAACACTCACAAATTGATAATCATCAAATTCAGGATGCTTGGTATTGATATTGATTGTAGCACTGTGCTTTAAACGCACTAAAAAATATTTTTGAATCTGTCCATCATAAGGATACATTTTTTTAACAATTTTACTTGGAAAATCATAACTCAACCATTCTGGATACTCAGCAATGATTTCAACCTCATCGGTGCCTATTTCTTCTTTTAGTTCTCTAAATAAAGCGTTTTTGACACTTTCACCTTTATCAATACCTCCTTGTGGAAATTGCCAAATATTATCCATATCACTTCTTCTAGCTATAAAAATCTTACACTCAAAAGGATAAGAACTTGACAAAATAACAGCTGCAACATTTGGTCTATAATTTTTCTCGTTTTCCACAATATTTTTCCTTAATTTAAAGGAAATAATTTTAACCTAAATCAAATCAAATTTTTATTAAAATACATTAAAAAAATTTAATAAAATATTTTAGGGTTTTTATGCATTTTTATATCCATATTCCATTTTGTGAAAGCAAATGTAATTATTGTGCTTTTACAAGTTTGAAAAAAAATGATTATGAAAAAGCCTATTTTAAGGCTTTAAAAGAAGATATTATTTTTCAATTAAAACAATTTAACATTCAATCAAATCAAATTAAAACCTTATTCATAGGCGGAGGAACACCAAGTTGTGTTGATGCGTATAATTATGAAGATATTTTTAAAATTTTATATCCTTTACTAGATAAAAATGTAGAAATTTCATGCGAAGCTAATCCCAACTCAGCAACATTAAATTGGCTTAAAAATATGAAAAATCTAGGAGTTAATCGCATTTCTTTTGGAGCTCAAAGTTTTCATCCTAAAAAACTTCACTTTCTTGGAAGAATTCATAATCAAGAAATGATTATCAAAGCATTAGAAAACGCAAATAAAATAGGTTTTAAAAATATCAATTTAGATCTTATTTATGATACAAAATTAGACAATAAAAAAATGCTTGAATTTGAACTCTTATACTTAAAACAAATCAAGGCTTTAATCACACACCTTAGTGCTTATAATTTAACCATAGAATCAAACACAGCCTTTGCCAAAAAAGAACACTTTAAAAAAAATGCTCCTAATTTAATGAAATTTTTCATCAAACAACTCCTAGAACTTGACTTTTTTCAATATGAAATCAGTAATTTTTCAAAAACCAAAGCCCAAATTTGCAAACATAATCTTGCTTATTGGCAAGGAAAAAACTACCTAGCTTGTGGATTAAGTGCGGTAGGATTTTATGAAAACAAGCGTTTTTATACAGCAAAAAATTTAAAAAATTACATAGAAAATCCCACTTTTAGATCTATAGAGCAGCTAAGTTTTAAAGACTTGAATTTAGAACACCTATTTTTAGGACTTAGAAGTATAGTAGGGATTGATGAAACAAAACTCAATCAATGGCAAAAAGACAAAATAAATATATTATTAAAAGAAAAAAAACTTTTTTACAAAAATAAAAGATATTTTAATCCTAATTTTCTCATTAGCGACGAACTTGCTTTATATCTCTCATCTTAAATTTAAGTTTTTTAAGTAAAATATTTATTTAAAATATCAAATCAAAGAGTAATGATTAATGAGTTTTGGTGAAATTATAGTTATTTTAGTTGTAGCGATTTTAGTCTTAGGGCCTGATAAACTTCCAGAAGCTATAGTACAAATAGCAAAAATTCTAAAAGCTGTAAAACGCAACATAGATGATGCAAAATCAAGCATAGAAAAAGAAATACGCATCAATGACTTAAAAGAAGAAGCTAAGAAATACAAAGATGAATTTTCAAGCACTAATGAAAACATACGCAAAAAACTCAGTTTTGAAGAATTTGATGACCTTAAAAGAGATATTTTAGATAAAACAAAGGTGGATTTAACCTTTGATAGCAGAGATGATAACACAAAAAATAACCTTAGCGGACAAAATTTAAATACAGAAGAAAAACCAAATCTTAGCAAATTAGAAACACAAGATAAAACGGAAAAATAAATGTTTGAAGAATTAAGACCTCATTTAGTAGAACTTAGAAAACGCCTTTTTATAAGCGTTGCTTGCATTGTAGTTATGTTTATTGTATGTTTTGCTCTACGAAGCTATATCTTAGATATTCTAAAAGCTCCACTTATAGCTGTTTTGCCCGAAGTAGCCAAACATGTGAATGTAATTGAAGTACAAGAAGCCTTATTTACTGCAATGAAAGTTAGTTTTTTTGCAGCCTTTATCTTTTCTTTACCTGTAATTTTTTGGCAATTTTGGAAATTTGTAGCTCCGGGACTTTACGATAATGAAAAACGCCTTGTGGTGCCTTTTGTTAGTTTTGCAAGCATTATGTTCGCCTTAGGGGCTTGTTTTTGTTATTTTGTTGTAGTGCCTTTGGCTTTTAAATTTTTGATTAATTTTGGTTTAAATGAAGATTTTAATCCTGTGATTACCATAGGAACTTATGTAGATTTTTTTACAAAAGTTGTTGTGGCTTTTGGCTTAGCTTTTGAAATGCCTGTAATTGCCTTTTTCTTTGCTAAAATCGGGCTTATAGATGATAGTTTTTTAAAACGCCATTTTCGCATAGCTGTTTTAGTTATTTTTGTTTTTTCAGCCTTTATGACTCCACCTGATGTTTTATCTCAATTTTTAATGGCAGGACCACTTTGTGGACTTTATGGACTTTCTATTTTAATTGTTCAAAAGGTAAATCCTGCCCCAAAAGATAAAGAAAGTGATGAATAAAGACTTACTTCTTTCAAGCTATGATTACACTCTAGCTAATGAACTCATAGCTAACTATCCTGCAAATCCGAAAGAAGATGCTAGGCTTTTGGTTTTTGATCGCAAAAACAAAGAAATTTTTCACACTACTTTTAAAAATTTACAAGACTTTTTACCCAACTGCGCGATTTTTTTCAATGATACTAAAGTTATTAAAGCAAGAATTTATGGCAATAAAGCAAGCGGAGGAAAAATAGAGCTTTTCTTACATCAACCTTTTTTAAATTCTCACAATCCACTTTTTCTAGCTCAAATTAAAGGGCGTGTTAAAAAAGATGAAATCTTATATTTTAAAGAGGATTTAAAAGCGCGCGTTGTAAAACTTTTAGATGATGGTCTTCGAAAAGTTCAATTTTTTCAAAATGATAAAACCTTAGACACCTCAAATCTTTACAACCTGCTTGACAAGATAGGACATATACCCTTGCCTCCTTATATTAAAAGGGAGGATGAAAAAAGTGATTTGAAAGATTATCAAAGTATCTTTGCAAAAAATTTAGGCGCGGTAGCTGCTCCAACTGCAAGTTTACATTTTAGTGAGACTATGCTTGAAAATTTAAGAAAAAAACACGAAATTTATCATTTAACTTTACATGTAGGAGCTGGAACCTTTAAAAGCGTGGAATGTGAAAATATACAAGAGCATAAAATGCATAGCGAATTTTTTAATATTCCGCAGCAAGCATGTGAAATTATAGATTCAAAACAAGCTATTTTAGGCGTAGGAACAACGGTAACAAGAACTATAGAATATTATGCAAGAACTAAAACAAAAAATGGTTTTTGCGATCTTTTTTTACACCCGCAAAATCCACCTATAAGACAAAATCATCTTTTGACCAATTTTCATTTACCAAAATCTACTCTTATCATGCTAGTTTCAGCTTTTATCGGTAGAGAACAGTGTTTAAAACTTTATGAACTTGCCATAAAAGAAAAATATCGCTTTTACTCTTATGGTGATGCGATGTTAATCTTGTGATTTTTCTTTAAAATTTATTGCTATTTTAGCTTGAAGTTTTAGCCAATCTTTTTGAAGCATGATAGGAAAACCACCATAAACGCGCCCACCTTCTAAATTTTTACTCACACCGCCTCTTGCAGCTATAGTACTAAAATCGCCTATTTTTAAATGTCCACTCGTTGCACTTTGACCACCCATAATAACATTGCGTCCTAACTCACTTGAACCTGAAATTCCAGTTTGTGCTACAATGATACAATTTTGACCTATATTGCAATTATGTCCGATTTGAACTAGATTGTCTACCTTAGTACCTGCTTTGATAATAGTACTATCAAAAACTGCTCTATCTATAGTTGTACAAGCCCCCACTTCTACAAAATCTTCTAAAATCACATTGCCATTATGATAAATTTTATAATGTTCGCCGTTTTTATTGTGCGCATAACCAAAACCATCGCTTCCTATTACACAATTAGCAAGCAAATGACATTTTTTACCAATTTTAGTGTCATTATAAATCACTACATTAGGATGGATAATACTCTCATCACCAATGCTGACATTATCGCCTATATAAGCTCCTGCCATAATGATTACATTTTCACCTATATTTACATTATCACCTATATAAACATTAGGCATGATTCTTGCGCTTTTTGCGATATTTTGTATTTTTTCTTTAACTGTGCTTATCAAAGGCTTAGCAAAAAGCTTGCTTAAAAAAGCAAAATTCAAATGTGGATTTTGAGTAATCAAAGCTTTAGTATCTTTAGGTACTAAATTTTCATATTCTTTAGATACTAAAATAGCAGCAGCTCCTGTGTGAGGTATATCTTTGGTATTTTTCTCACCATCACAATAAGTAAGCTCTGTAAAATTTGCTTTCAATAAAGAATTTAAAGCACTGATTTCTATATCCTCACCTTTATACTCTAAGCTTAAAAATTCTGCTATTTCACTTAATTTCATTTAATCTCCATCAAAACAGATCCACTGCGAACTATATCACTAGGATTGTATTTTTTAATTGTTTTTAAAAAATTATCAATGCGATTTGCATCATCGGCAACCATTAAAAACAAAAAATTCTCATTGCTATTTGCAATAGTACCATTATAAGCTTTCAAAACGGCATCAAGTCCACCTAAATTTTCATTTAAAGGAATTTTCACTAAAGCCATTTCTTTATCAATAAATTCTTCACTTTCTATCACTTTATAAGTAGGAATAAGCTTATGAAGTTGTTTGACTATCTGCTCAAAAGTTCTTTCATTTCCTGAAGTGACTATATTAATACGCGAAAATTCTTTATTTTCCAAAGGTGCTACTGTAAGCGAGTCAATATTATAACCTCTTCCTGAAAAAAGTCCTACTATACGAGATAAAACCCCATGCTCATTTAAAACAATTACCGATAAAACCCTTCTCATTGTCTATCCTTTGCCTTTGGTAAAATCATATTATAAATCGCACCTCCTGCAGGCACCATAGGTAAAACATCTTCAAAGCGATCAATTTTTACATTTAAAAGAGAGGTTTTATCACTTTTTAAAGCTTGACTAAAAGCTTGAATGAATTCTTCTTTGTTTGAAATTTCATAACCTTCGCAACCAAAACCTTGAGCAATTTTGATAAAATCAGGCTGAGTGCTTAAATCTGTTTGTGAAAAATGCTCTTTATAAAATATACTTTGCCATTGTCTTACCATACCTAAAAAGGCATTATTTAAAATAATATTTATAGTTTTTATACCATACTCATGAGCAGTCATAAGCTCTTGGATATTCATTAAAACCGATCCATCACCTACGAAATTAATCACTACTTCTTCATCCACAGCAAGCTTTGCACCCAAAGCAGCAGGTAAAGAATATCCCATAGTTCCTTGCCCTCCACTTGTTGCAAGTTGTCTTGGATAATTAAAAGGATAAAACTGCGCTACCCACATTTGATGCTGACCCACATCGGTAATAATCCTTGCATCAGGAGCCATCTTCGCACATTCTTCAATTACCCATTGCGGTTTTAAAACCTCATTACTATCTTCATAAGAAAGTGGATAAAGTTCATTATAACGCTTTAAAGTTTCGTGCCATTCTTTAAAAGTTGTATTGAAATTTTCCTTTTTAAGCTCTTCTAAAAGCTCTTTAAGAACTTCTTTAATATCTCCTACTATAGGATAATGCGCATTGATAATCTTTGAAATAGAACTAGGATCAATATCAACATGAACTATAGTCGCATGTTTGGCAAATTCACTTGTTTTTCCTGTAATCCTATCATCAAATCTCGCTCCTACGCTCACAAGCAAATCACACTCACTTAAAGCCATATTAGCAGCATAGCTTCCATGCATGCCTGCCATTTTGAGATTAAAAACATCATCACTTCTTAAAGTTCCAAGCGCCATCAAGGTTTCAACTGCTGGAATTTTTGTAAATTTTACAAGCTCTCTGATTTGCTCACTTGCATTAGAACTGATACAACCTCCACCCAAGTAAAATAAAGGTCTTTTTGCTTCTTTTAAAAGCTCTGCAAATTTTTTAATTTGTTTTGAGTTACCCTTATAAACAGGCTTATAAGTTTTCATAGAAATTTCTTTAGGATATTCCCAAAGTCCCAAAGTTGCACTTACATCTTTTGGCACATCTATATGCACAGGCCCAGGTCTACCACTCCTTGCTATATAAAAAGCCTCTTTTAAAATGCGTGGAAATTCTTCTATACAAGTAACTAAATAATTATGCTTCACACAAGGTCTTGAAATACCTACTGCATCAATTTCTTGAAAAGCATCTGTGCCAATAAGAGAATTTGCTACCTGCCCTGAAATCAATATTAAAGGGATAGAATCACTATAAGCCGTAGCTAGGCCTGTAATAGTATTTGTAAAACCTGGTCCGCTTGTAACTATAGCCACGCCCACTTCTCCGCTCATTCTTGCGTAAGCATCAGCAGCATGCAAAGCCGCTTGTTCATGACGCACTAAAATATGTTTAAAATACTTTTGATTGTAAATTTCATCATAAATATTAAGCGCAGCGCCTCCAGGATAGCCAAAAACAATTTTAACATTTTCTTCTTTTAAAGCCTCGCAAATCATTGCTGAACCGCTTAACTCTTTCATAATAACACTCCAAAAAATTATTGTAAAAGCTCTTTAAGTGCTAAATTAAGTCTTTTGCCATCAACACTCGCACCTAATTTTATTTTAGCTTCTTTCATTACCAAACCTTGTTCTTTTAGTGAACTTACACCCAATTCTTCTATAAGTTGTTTTAAGGCTAAAATTAACTCCTCATCACTTAGTTGTTTAGGCAGATAAATTTCAAAAAGACTTATTTCATTTTGTTCTTTTTGCGCTAAATCTTCACGATTTGCCTTAAGATAAAGTTCGATTGCGTCTTTGCGTTTTTTGATTTCACTTGCAATGATTTTATAAATTCTTTCATTATCTAATTCTATTCTTTCATCCACTTCTATTTGCTTAAAAGCTGCATTTAGAGTTCTTAAACTATCTCTTTTAAAATCATCTTTTTGTTTCATTGCCTCTTTGATATCGTTTAAAATTTGTTCTTTTAAAGTCATTTTTTTCCTTTTTAGTTAAAATTACAAGCTTTAAGATTTAAACCAAAACCTTCTAAGCCTATATAGTCTTTATCACAACTTTGAGATAAAAGTTTAATTTCTTCTATACCAAAATATCTTAAAATCTGTGCTCCTATACCATAGTTTTTGTATTGAGTAGTACTGGATTTTTCTCCTTGCATGAAAACTATAACGCCACCATTTTCACTAAGAAATTTGATTTGCTCTAAAAGTTTTGAAAATTTATCTGAAGTTAAAAGCTCAAAATCACTACCACTGATATGAAATTTAACATTTTCACATTTTTTGATATCTTTAAAGCAAAAAGCTATATGTTGGGTTTGATTATGATCGCTAAAGATAAATTTTTCTGCTTTAAAGCCTGCTAAAACACTTTGACTTTTTTCTTCAAGCTTAATAAGGCTTTCATGTTTTAGGCGATATTCTATAAGATCGCTTACGGCTATCATGTTTAAATCATGCTTTTGGCAAAAAAATTCTAGATCTTCTCTTCTTGCCATATCTCCATTATCTTTTACGATTTCACAAATCACACAAGCACCTTTTAATCCTGCTAATTTGCAAAGATCAACCGTGCCTTCTGTATGACCTGTGCGTTCTAAAACCCCACCTTTTTTTGCGATTAAAGGATTGATATGCCCTGGTCTTACAAAATCACTCGCTTTAGCATTATCATCGGCAAAAATTTGTATAGTCATATTTCTTTCATAAGCACTAACTCCCGTTGTAGCATCTTTTGCATCTACGGTTATAGTAAAAGCAGTTTCGTGGTTTGAAGTATTTTTAGGCACCATTAAAGGAAGTTCAAATTTTTTTGCCAAAGTTTCATCTAAAGCTACGCAAACCACACCACGAGCTTCTTTTATCATGAAATTTACTTTTTCTTGGGTGCTAAATTGCACAGGAAAGATTAAATCACCTTCATTTTCTCTATCTTCTGCATCTACCATAACAAGCATTTTTCCTGCTTGCAAATCCTTAATCGCTTGTTCTATGCTAACAAATTTCATCTTTATTTCCTTAAAATTTTTAAAATTATAACTTAAATTGCTTGACAAATAAATTAAAATTCATTATAATCACACTTTTAAAAAATATTTATTGGGGTATCGCCAAGCGGTAAGGCAACAGGTTTTGGTCCTGTCATTCAGGGGTTCGAATCCCTTTACCCCATCCACTTCTTATTTTATATTTCAAATATCTTATGTGTCGCGAAGTAGAGCAGTGGTTAGCTCGTCGGGCTCATAACCCGAAGGTCGGGAGTTCAAATCTCCCCTTCGCAACCAAATGTATTAATCTTCAATCCTCTTCACTTCTTTTTAATCGTATTAAAATAATTTAAAATGATTGTATTGTTATAATCTTTGTTGAGTTTTTAAAATACTTTAAAAGAATGATTGCAATCTAAAAAGAGTTTAACAACCTTAACAACATCCATCCTAATAATTTTAAAATTATCAGGATGAAATTTTTAACAAGTAGGAGAGTAAACTAATTAAACTAAGTATGATCTTTTATAAGA
>NZ_MJXM01000025.1:0-3502 GCF_001762775.1 Campylobacter sp. BCW_6464
ATCAAAAACCAAATTTTCCACCTAAAGCTCTTAAACTAAGCTTTAGTTTAAAATATCTTTAATCAGTTTTTGCAAATTTCTTTTTGTTTCTTCTCGTTCTTTTATGATAAAACATTTTGCTTTTGGCCAAAAATAACTTTTAGGATTTTCAAATTTTCCCCAACGCCAATCAAATCTAGGATGTAAAAGAACTATAGTAGGAATATCCATAGCTAAACTTAAATGCGCTATAGCACTATCAATACTAAGCATACAGTCAATATCATATAAATAATTTAGAGTATCATTCCAATTTTTTATAAGCTTACTTCTATCTTCTATTACCTTAGGTAATTCTTCTTTTAATTGCATTTGAAAAGAAATGATTTCATAATCTAAGTCTTTTAATATATCAAATAAAAATTCAAATTTTACATTTCTTAATAAATCAGAATTTTCAGCATTAGGAGTAGCATAAAAAATACCAAGTTTTTTTCTTTTATTATGCGGTTTTTTCTGCGGCAATATAGGTGTTTTTAATCGTGAAATCTCATCAAGCTTAATATCAATAAAAAAAGGCAAAGAACAAATAGGAATAGCATAATCAAAATTTGTAGGTAGATTTTTTAAAACCTTTACATTTTTAAAAATATCATCATTTTGATTTAAAAATTTGATTTGATTTTTAAACATTTCATACATGGCACTTTGAGGAGCAAATAAAACCTTTGAAGCGATTTTGCAAAGTTTTTCTAAGCATCTTGCATACATTATAGTATCGCCAAAGCCTTGCTCGCAAAATACTAAAACTTCTTTATTTTTAAAAGCATCAACGCCAAATTTATTAAAAGCTTTTAAGCTTTCATTATAATGATAAGTAGAAAAAGTTTCATTATGAGCATAAAATAATCTGCTTTCATAATACTTCTTGCCCTCTTCAAAATTATCATCCACTCCCATACGCATCAAAAGATAAGCCAAATCAAATTGATAGGTTGCATGAGAATCCAAGCTAAGACATTTTTTATAAGCATGATAAGCTTCTTGATAGTTTGAGTTAAATTCTAATACCTTAGCATAGTTTTGCCAAAACTGTGCATGGTGTTGATTGGCTTCTTGTAGTGATTGAAAAAGTTCTAAAGAATCAGATATTCTAAAAAGCTTAAAAAGCAAGTATGCTTTTTGGGGTAAAATTTGATGAGTTAAAAAATCTTCTATTTTAGAAATGGTAAGATTTTCTTTGGTTTTACTGTGAAGCCTATCTTCGAGTTTGACTAAATTAAGATTGGTTTGTTCAGCAATGATTCCTTTTTGTAGTTTATCAATCAAATCTTGCATAAAATGACACAAGTGCTCATGTGCATTTAATGCCTTCGTAAAATCATGTTTAAAATAAATTTCTGCATAATTTTTCCATAGATTAAGATTATACATATCTTTAGAAAGTAATTCTTTGAAAATTTGTTCAGATTCTTCTAGTTTATTACTCAGTTTATAAATAAAAGCCAATTCTAACTTAAGTTCATCTTCTAAATCATCTTTGCGAGTTAAAAGTGTTTGTAATAAATTCAAGGCTTCATCAAGTCTTAAATTTTCAATATAGCTTTTAGCAAGCATAAGACCATTAAAACTTGTAGGATTTAAAGAAAAAAGCTCTTGAGCATAATATAAAGCTTTTTGAAAAAGAGAAAGTTTATAAGAAGAAAGCATAGCAAATTCTAAAGCAAATTTTGGACTTTCTTTTAAAAATTGCTCACTCAAGTTTAAACATTTTTCATAATTAGCATTAAAATAATAATAATGAATTTTATCAAACATATTTTTCCTTGATAGTTACATTAAAATCTAATATTATCTTATAAGTTGCATAAAAAGATAATTATATTTTTATAAAATTAAATAATAAAACAAAAATAAATACAATAAAAACATCCATCCTAATAATTTTAAAATTATTAGGATGAAATTTTTAACAAGTAGGAGAGTAAACTAATTAAACTAAGTATGATCTTTTATAAGATTACCAAAGATAATTAAACTGAGCAAATCCTGTATGGGTATTGCCATCTTTATCAAACATTCCATTATAGTTTAAACTAAAATAGAAAGCTTCATTAACAGGAACGATAAAAGAAGTGCTTACAAATTTTTGTACTCTTGGTAAATCAAACTCATCACTTACTTTTATATTTCCAAATCTAGCCTCAGCTTCTACTTTAGGATTGATATTAAACTTAGCTCCAAGTTCTACTGAAGTTTTTAAATTAGGCAACCAATCTCTAAACCAAGTAAAGCTTGTTTTAGTAGAGAAAAGATTTAAATAGTTTGCATAGGTTCTTTCTCCACCTTTAACTGTTGCTTGTCCTATAGTGTCTTTCATAGAAAAAGCTTCAGTATAGCCTCCTTCATAAGCAAGACCTATTTCAGGGGAGAATATATCTTTATTAGAAATAAAATTCATACCTAAGGCTGTATTGACTCCATAAGCATAAGAATTAGGTTCAGCTTTAGCTTCATTATTTCCTATTTTTTTAGTTAAATCATTTTTAATCAAAGCAGCTTTACCTTGAGCCTTGATATAAACTTCTTGACCTTTTTCTGTAGTAAATAAGGTATTAAAGTATTTTAAACCTGCATAATAGGTTCTATTATTAATATCAAAATAAGTTGAACCCATTTTTGTATCTTCATAACCTGCATACACACCATATATTCCACTGTCTTTTAAAGTAGAATAACCTATAATGGTTCCTTTAGTGTGTCCTTTACTTTCTTCATTTAAAGAAAGTTCAACATTCTGTGAAGAAGTATAAGGAAGGATGAATAAAGAATGTTCTTTATTAGAACCATAGCTTCCATTATTTAAATCACTCTTTATATAATCACTTGCATCTGCATATAAATTACCCTTTTCAGACATAGCGATGCTTTGAGATTTACTTGAAGAAGCTAAAGCAAAGCTTTGCATAGAATTACCCATAACATTGTCTATAAAGGTAGATCTTCTTGTAGTAGTAGAGATTAAAGATCTAAAGGTTGCTCCAGATATGGAAGCATTAAGATGATAATCTGTAGTAAGCTTTCCTGTTATTGGATCAAAGCTTAAAGATATTTCTCCACCTCCATTGGTTCCTATATTGCCAATATTGTTTTGATTAACACCTGAGATGATATTGTTTATATTGCCTAATTCATCAAGATTAACATTGCTTTGATCTACGGTGATGTTTTCTACTTTTACATTATCTTTACCATTTCCACCTACAACTATAGTGTCTAATTTACCTGTTTCTTTATCTGTAGAAACAACCCAATCTTTAATTCCAACATTACCGCTACCATTGTTAGTTACTGTATTACCATGATCATCTTTACCTACTGAGCCTTGGTTGGAAATAACTAAATCAGCATTACCATTATTTGTAATACCTCCACCTATAGTAGCACCTTCTCCATTAGAAATTTCAAGTTTATTATCACTATTGTTAGTGATAGAACCTGAAATACCTGTATCAGAAGTAGA